>JBBRGE010000167.1:0-5704 GCA_038241045.1 Hyphomicrobiales bacterium
GAACTCGTCATTGCCGCCGCGCTCGATGTCCTGGAGATAGCCGACGCAGCGCAACAGATGCTCGTCCTCAGTGTAGTGGTTATACATGTTGAACTGCATCATCGACACGATCTTACCGAAGGCGCGGATAAAGTGACCGAGGACGCCCGTCTCATTCATCCGCCGCAACACAGTTTCCGCGTCATCCGACGTCAGGATTTCCATGAACAGCTTGTTTGCTTCGGGGGTCTCGCGAAGCTTCGGCGTTATAAGTTTAAGCGAGCGCGTGACGACGCGCATGGCATCGGGGTGAAATGCGAGATTGTTCTTCTGCGCGAGCCTGAAGATACGGATGAAGTTGACGGGGTCCGTCTTGAATACATCGGGTGCCGCAAGCGTGATGCGATTGTTGTCGATGATGAAATCGTCACTGCCTGGGACTCGGCCGCGCTTGCGGCGCGGCCGCAACTTCCCCATCATGCGGCTCAACATGGGCGCCGGTTTTGCTTCCTGATCTTCCAGCTTCGCGCACAGAATTGCGGTCAGGTCGCCGACCTCCTTAGCGATCAGGAAGTAATGCTTCATGAAGCGTTCGACGTCCTGCATGCCGGGATGCGACGTATAACCAAGTCGTTGCGCGATTTCGCGCTGCACCTCGAACGACAGCCGCTCCTCGGCGCGTCCCGTAAAAAAATGCATGTTACAGCGGACGGACCAGAGAAAATCTTCGCAGCGGCGAAACGTGCGGTATTCCTGCGCGTCGAACACACCCTGAGCGACAAGTTCACCCGTCGTGCGGACGCGGTAAACATACTTCGCGATCCAGAACAGCGTATGCAGATCGCGCAGGCCGCCTTTGCTTTCCTTCACATTCGGCTCGACGAGATATCGCGATTGGCCTGCGCGGCGATGGCGCTCCTCACGCTCCGCGAGCTTTGCGGTTACGAATTCGGCGGCGGTGCCTTGCACGACATCTTTATCGAAACGCGTGACCAGTTCGTCATAAAGCCTCTTGTCGCCGGTCAGATATCTCGTTTCGAGCACCGAAGTTCGAATCGTCATGTCGGCGCGGGCTTGCCGGATCGATTCGTCGATCGAGCGCGTGGCGTGTCCGACCTTGAGATCCATGTCCCAAAGACAATAAAGAATAACTTCTGCGACTTGTTCGCCCCAAGCAGTCTGTTTGTAGGGAAGGATGAACAGCAGATCGATATCGGACTCCGGAGCCATCAGGCCGCGGCCATAGCCGCCGGTGGCGATTACCGCCATCCGCTCAGAATCGGAGGGTGTGGAGGAGTGATAAACGTGCCGTGTCGCCGCGTCGAACAAGATCCGGATAATATCGTCCTGGATTTCGCATAGGCGTTCCGCGCATTTCCTGCCCTGACGATCTTTCAACAGTTCCGCCTGCACGTGGATGCGAGCGGCTGCAAATTCCGCCTTGAGCATCTGTGCCATTGCGGAGCGAAAGGTGTCGCCGTTACCCGCATGCTTCTCCGCCAGCGCTTCGATATCGCGGGAGATCCGTGCCGTGTCGAACGCGGTCCTAGTCTCGGAGGTCGATTTCGTTGAAGTGTCCATGCTTCCCGGATATCGGACACGAGCGATGGTGTCATCAAGGATTGTTGTCTTGTCGCCGTCCTAATTGGTGCCGCTTCAGGGCGCTGTTCAATTTTCCGGCAATTTGGCTTTCAATGCGTATAGAGCTTCTAGCGCGTCACGCGGCGACATCTCATCGGGATGCAGCGCAATGAGGGCTTCGATCAGTTGATCGGAAGCGCTCAGTGGTTGAGGCTCGGACGCCGTACGGGACGGCGTCGCAAATAGCGGCAGGTCATCCGCAAGCACGCGTGCAGATGCACCGCGATCCTGTGCTTCGAGTTTGACGAGAACAGTCTTGGCGCGCGCGATGACAGCCGCAGGAAGTCCCGCAAGTTTCGCGACCTGAATTCCGTAGGAGCGATCCGCCGATCCCGGCAGGACCTCATGAAGGAAAACAACATCGCCCTGCCATTCCTTGACGCGGACGGTGGCGTTGAATAGCCGGGGCAGATTTTCCGAGAGCGCAGTCAGTTCATGATAGTGTGTGGCGAACAGTGCGCGGCATCGATTGCTCTCGTGTAAATGTTCGATTGAGGCCCACGCGATTGACAGCCCGTCAAAGGTCGAGGTGCCGCGTCCAATCTCGTCGAGGATGACGAGTGCACGTTCGGTCGCCTGATTTAGAATGGCTGCAGTCTCCACCATCTCGACCATGAAGGTGGATCGCCCCCGCGCGAGATCATCTGCGGCGCCGACGCGCGAGAACAGCCGATCGACAATTCCGAAATGCGCGAGCCTCGCGGGGACGAAGCTGCCGATTTGTGCCATCAGCGCGATTAACGCATTCTGGCGCAGGAATGTTGATTTGCCTGCCATGTTCGGACCGGTAATGAGCCAGATCTGGCCCGACGACTGCGCCGGTGCTGGCGAAAGATCGCAGCCATTGGCGATGAATGGCTGACCATCTTTCTTCAGCGCCTGCTCCACCACCGGATGGCGTCCACCGTCGATTGAGAATTTCAGCGAACTGTCTACGACCGGCCGCGAATAATTCTCGTCGATCGCGAGTTTCGCCAGCGACACCTTGACATCCAGCAATGCAAAAGCGTGGGCTGCTGCGCGTAGATCGTCGCCGGCCGCGACCGCTTTCGTGCAAAGCCGTTCGAAAATACCGAGTTCAAGTCCGAGTGCGCGATCACCCGCGTTCGCGATCTTGGCCTCGGCCTCGCCAAGCTCGGTCGTCGTGAAACGAACCTGACCGGCAAGTGTCTGACGGTGAATGAAGGTGGCGTTCAGAGGCGCGGCCATCAATCTGTCGCCATGCTGCGCTGTCACCTCGACGAAATAGCCCAGCACATTGTTGTGTCGAATCTTGAGACCTTTGACGCCCGTCTCGTCGGCGTAACGCGCCTGCATCGCGGCAACCACGAGTCTTGAGGCGTCGCGCAGATTGCGCGTTTCGTCGAGCGTCGCGTCGTAACTCTCACGGACAAAGCCGCCATCGCGTTTGAACAAAGGTAATTCATCGCCAAGCGCGAGAGAGAATTCATCCGCAAGGTGGCGTGACGGGCGTCGCAGCGCATCGATCGCAAGATTGATATCGCGCGGAAGGTTTTCAGTTCGCACAAGCCGCGTGACGGCTTCATCAGCAGCGCGAATGCCGTCGCGCAACGCGGCAAGATCGCGCGGACCTCCGCGACCCACCGACAGGCGTGCCAAAGCACGCGACATGTCGGGTGTTCCGCGAAGGATATTGCGAAGGTCGTCACGCAAGCCGCCATCACCAAAGAAAGTTGCCACCGCATCGAGGCGATTCGAAATGGCGCTGCTGTCGGTCAGCGGCGCAGCGAGCCGTTGGGCGAAAAGCCGAGAGCCTGCAGCCGTCACCGTGCAATCGATAGCGTCCAGAAGTGAGCCGCGCCGCTCACCGGATAATGTGCGGGTGAGTTCGAGATTGGCGCGCGTCGCCGGATCGATCGCCATCGTTGTGCCGGCCGCTTCGCGTGCGGGCGGCGACAGCGGCGGGCGCTTCCCGAATTGTGTGCGGTCGATGTAAGTCACGGCCGCGGCTGCGGCAGTCGTCTCAAGACGAGACATTGTCCCAAAGCCATCCATGGTGGCGACCGCAAAGTAATCGCAAAGCCGCCGCTCTGCAGTTGCGGTGTCGAACACTTCACGCGTGACCGGCGTCACCGCAGGCAGCGAACGCAACAAGGACGCGAGATCTGGCTCGCTGAAAAGAGCATCGGTGACGATAACTTCGTTTGGATTGATGCGCGCCATTGTGGCGCCAAGTTCCGTAGCGCCGCATTCGGTGACGATAAAGTCGGATGTCGAGATGTCGATCCACGCGAGTCCAATTCGATCTGTGCCAGACGATGCTTTCGCCCGCACAATCGCGAGCAGATAATTGTTCGCCTTCGCGTCGAGCAGCGTGTCTTCGGTCAATGTGCCCGGCGTAATCAGCCGGACCACGTCGCGGCGCACGACGCTCTTGTTGCCGCGCCGGCGGGCTTCGGCGGGGTCTTCCATCTGCTCGCACACCGCGACGCGGTGACCCTGAGCAATCAGGCGATGCAGATAATCGTCGGAGCGTTCGATTGGCACGCCGCACATCGGAATATCCTGTCCGAGATGCTTGCCGCGCTTGGTCAGCACAATACCGAGAGCGCGCGACGCAATCTCCGCGTCCTCGAAGAACAGTTCGTAGAAATCGCCCATGCGATAAAACAGCAACAGGCCGGGATTGGCCGCCTTCAATTCCAGATACTGTTCCATCATGGGTGTGACGCGACCGGCTACCTCGGGTGAGGCGGCCTCGTTCTCTGGCGGCGTCGGTGGCGTGGAATGGATGGTCATGGCGGATGACGCTATCAAAGTTTTCGGCGACGGAGAGCATTCATCGATGTGTTTTCCCCGTTCCTTCGCGACCCGACATGGCGGCCCTACTGAAAAACGAGCCGTCTTCCCGCATCCATCGTTTGACGTTGCGCAAAGCTCTTTCTAAAACTCGTGAATCAACAGCGGTCGTTCAACGGCCGTAAGGCTTCAGGGAGTGGTACGATGCGTGATGTTTTTGTCTGCGATGCAATCCGCACGCCGATAGGCCGTTTCGGCGGATCGCTCGCCAAGGTCAGAACCGACGATCTTGCAGCCGTGCCGCTGAAAGCGATGATGGCGCGCAATCCAAAGGTCGATTGGGCGGCGCTCGACGAGGTCGCATACGGCTGCGCCAATCAGGCGGGCGAAGACAATCGCAACGTGGCGCGCATGGCGCTCCTGCTGGCGGGACTGCCGGAAACGGTTCCCGGCATGACGATCAATCGTCTCTGTGCATCCGGCCTTGATGCAGTCGGCAGCATGGCGCGCGCGATCCGCGCCGGCGAAATCGATCTGGCGATTGCGGGCGGCGTCGAATCCATGACGCGGGCACCGTTCGTGACGGGAAAAGCGTCTGAACCCTATCAGCGCACGGTGGAGACTTATGACACGACCATCGGATGGCGCTTTGTAAACCCGATCATGAGAGCGCAATACGGCGTCGATGCTATGCCGGAGACCGGCGAAAATGTCGCTGAGGACTACCAGATTTCGCGCGCCGATCAGGATGCATTCGCGATCCGCTCGCAGCAGCGCGCCGGCAAGGCGATTGCATCCGGATATTTCGCGGAAGAAATTACGCCGGTGACACTGCAGGGTGGAAAAACCGGACCGATTGTCGTCGACAAGGACGAGCACCCGCGGCCCGAGACGACGCTCGAAGGATTATCAAAGCTGAAGCCGATCGTTCGCAACCCCGGGACAGTGACCGCTGGCAACGCATCCGGCGTCAATGATGGTGCCGCGGCGATGATTCTCGCGTCGGAAGATGCAGTGAAAAAACATGGACTGACACCAAGGGCGAAAATCCTTGGGCTTGCGTCCGCCGCTGTTGCGCCGCGCGTGATGGGCATTGGCCCTGTGCCTGCCGTGCAGAAATTGCTCGCGCGCCTCGGCCTGAAGATCAGCGATATCGACTTGATCGAATTGAATGAAGCCTTTGCATCGCAGGGCATCGCGGTGCTGCGTCAGCTTGGCGTCAAGGAAGACGCCGACTTCGTCAATCCGCATGGTGGGGCCATTGCACTGGGTCATCCGCTCGGCATGAGCGGAACGCGGCTCGCGCTGACGGCGGTGCACGGCA
>JBBRGE010000168.1:0-5699 GCA_038241045.1 Hyphomicrobiales bacterium
AGCGGCGCAACACGCGCTCGGACTGGATGAAAATCGAGCGCGAGCGCGGCATTTCGGTTGTCACATCCGTGATGACGTTCGAATTCGAAAATCTCGTTTTCAATTTGCTCGATACGCCGGGCCATGAAGACTTCTCCGAGGACACTTACCGCACGCTTACCGCCGTCGATTCCGCCGTCATGGTGATCGACGCTGCCAAAGGCATCGAGGCGCGCACCCGCAAGCTGTTCGAGGTGTGTCGCCTGCGCGATATTCCGATCATCACATTCATTAACAAAATGGATCGCGAAAGCCGCGACCCGTTCGATCTGATGGATGAAATTGAAAAAACGCTGGCGCTCGACACCGCGCCGATGACATGGCCGGTGGGGCGCGGCCGCGATTTTCTCGGCACTTACGATATCGCAACCGGCGGCGTGCGTTTGCTGGAAGGTGGCGGTGCCAAAACAGGTCAGGCGGAGAAGATCGAAATCTCCGAATTGGCCGGCCGCAACCAAAACCTCGACGCCGATGCGATCAAGGAAGAACTGTCGCTGGTGTCGGAAGCCTGCAAGCCGTTCGATCTTGAGGCATTTCGCGAGGGTCATTTGACGCCGGTGTTTTTCGGATCGGCGCTGCGCAATTTCGGCGTTGGCGATCTGCTGGAGGGTCTCGGAAAATACGCGCCGCCGCCGCGCGCACAGGATTCCGACAAAAGGAGAGTCGAAGCGGCCGAGCCGAAAATGAGCGCCTTCGTGTTCAAGATCCAGGCCAACATGGACCCCAATCATCGCGATCGTATTGCGTTCGCGCGGCTGTGTTCCGGCAAGCTTGATCGCGGCATGAAGGCAAAGCTCGTGCGCACCGGCAAGAATATGTCGCTGTCGTCGCCGCAGTTTTTCTTTGCGCAGGATCGTGCGATTGCGGATGAGGCTTACGCGGGGGATGTGGTTGGCATCCCCAATCATGGCACGTTACGCATTGGCGACACACTGACCGAAGGCGAGGAGATCAATTTTGTCGGCGTGCCATCATTTGCGCCGGAAATTCTGCGTCGCGTGCGGCTCACCGATGCGATGAAAGCCAAGAAGCTGAAGGAAGCGCTACAGCAGATGTCGGAGGAGGGCGTGGTGCAAGTGTTTCGCCCGCGCGATGGCGCGCCCGCATTGGTCGGCGTCGTGGGCTCGTTGCAGCTCGACGTGTTGAAAGCGCGCCTCGACGCGGAATATTCTCTGCCGGTGGATTTCGAGATCAGTGAATTTCAGTTGGCGCGCTGGATTTCATCGGACAATGCCAAGACGCTTGATGCGTTCGTGTCCGCCAACGGCTCCGGCGTCGCCGACGATGTTGATGGCGATCCGGTTTTTCTCGCCAAGAACCAGTTTTACCTCGACTACACCAAAGAGCGCGCGGCGGGCATTGTTTTCTCAAGCATCAAGGACGTAAAAAAGCGGGCGTGAGTTAGCGTGCATTTCGTCAGGGCTGCCGCCCCTCCACACACCTTTTAATATTCCCCAAGCCCACTTTCGCTTCCTCATCCATCCGAACAATCTGTTCAGCGGTCGGCGGCTTGGGGCGTGCGGGGTTGCGAAGCGTGCGGGTGAAGTTCGTCATGCCGTCTTTTTCTGCGCAGACATACTGGACCACGATGGTGCCGATGAAATCGGTCTCGGCCTGCACGATCCATAATTTTGGACGGAACGCCGCGCGCACGATCCAGTTCAGCGCAACTTCACCCGAACGAATGTGCCATTTTTCCGAAAACACTTCGCCGGCCTCGAGCGGGCGATTGGCGCTGTCGATGGCGTGCGACGCGGCGAGCCATTCCGGCCAGCTTTGCGGATTGGTGACGTAGTCGAATACGGCAGTCGCGGGCGCGTTGATCTCGATGCTGTGGCTGCGCTCGAACGTGGTTGTGTCGGATTTTGTGTCGGTCACGGCGCTCTCCGGTATCGCTAAAGAGAGCCAAACAACCGCTGCATGCGCAAGCAGCATTGCGTGCCACCCCCCAAAAATGATACCGGGGCTTGGGTGCATCCCGGTGTCGAATTGGTATCACCGGCCGAAATTACGAAAGTGGGGAGCGCATGGGCTTGGTCATCATGATTCTAGGGCTGGTGCTGTTTCTCGGCATCCATACGCTGACCACGATGCGCGAGGCGCGTGCGCGCGCAGTGGCGCGGCTGGGCGATGGCGGCTATAAGATTCTGTATTCGTTCACGTCGGTTGTCGGCCTCGCGCTGATCGCGTGGGGTTTCAGCCACTATCGCCAATATGGCTGGATCAATGTCTGGTATCCGCCGACGGCGATGCGCCACATCGCGCTCGCCTTGATGCTGCCCGCCGTCATTCTCGTCGTTGCGTCCTACATTCGCGGGCGGATATTCACCACGCTGAAACATCCGATGCTGACCGGCGTCAAGCTGTGGGCGGTATTGCATCTGATGGCGAACGGCGATCTCGGCTCGATCATTCTGTTCGGCTCGTTTCTGGCGTGGGCGGTATATGACCGCATTTCGCTCAAGCGCCGCACGGACGCGGGCGCGCCGCCGATTCCGGTGGGCGGGGTGAAGAACGACCTGATTGCGGTCGGCGTCGGCGTCGTGGTTTATGTCGCACTGGCATTTGCGTTCCACCCGCTGGTGATCGGCGTTCCTGTGGTTGGAGCTTAATTCATGTCCGTCCAATCTGCGATCAAGCGCAAGACCGCGCCCGATATTCTCAGCCGTAAAGGCGGCGATCCCATTGTGATGCTGACCTCGTATCACGCGCACACCGCGATGCTGGTCGATAAATATTGCGACATTATTCTCGTTGGCGATTCGCTCGGCAACGTGATGCACGGTTTCGAGACCACGGTGCCGGTGACGCTGGAGATGATGATCCTGCAGGGTCACGCCGTGATGCGCGGTTCCAAGCAGTCGCTTGTCGTCGTGGACATGCCGTTCGGCTCATACGAGGCATCCAAAGAGCAGGCGTTTCATTCGGCGGTGCGCATCATGAAGGAAACGCTGTGCGGTGCGGTGAAGATGGAAGGCGGCGCGCGGATGGCGGAGACCATCGAGTTTCTCACCACGCGCGGCATACCTGTTATGGGGCATGTCGGGCTGACGCCGCAATCGATCAACACGCTGGGCTCGTTCAAGGCGCAAGGGCGTAGCGAATCCGATTGGGCGCCGATCGAGAACGATGCGCGCGCGGTGGATCAAGCCGGTGCATTCTCGATGGTGGTGGAAGCCGTCGCCGAGCCGCTCGGCAAGCGCATTACCGAGATCGTCAAAACGCCCACCATCGGCATTGGCGCGAGTGCGGCCTGCGACGGGCAGGTGCTGGTGCTGGAGGATATGCTGGGCCTGTCGCCGTGGGCGCCGAAGTTTGTGAAGCGTTACGGCAATCTTGGACCCGGCATCGAGGCGGCGATCCAAGATTACGCCAATGAAGTTCGCTCGCGCGCGTTTCCGGGGCCGGAGCATGTCTACGGAATGAAGAAGAGCTGACGTTCGGCTCAATCGTCGCATAGCTGAGCGCAACTGGAACACACATGGCCGCATCGTCTTTGGATGGTGCGGCTTTTTCTTTAAGTCGGGTTTCCGACTTTGATGCGAGTTCCTTCTCAGGCACGACAGGCCGAAATTGGCTCTATCAACTTCGCCAAATCGGGCGCTTGATAGTTGTCCTCAACCTACAATGTGCATGCGCCATGAGACCCTGCGGCAATGTCGGGTTCCGGGCGGTCAAGGACAACTTGCTCGCGTATTTCTAGGGAGTGCTCGTGGGGTCGTTTTTTCGGAACGCCGCGTCAATCGCTGCGAAATATGGCCCAGGCCGACCGGGCGGGATTTTGATTTGAATACGGCCGCGTTCGATCCGTTTGCCAACAAGCTCTTGGCCGGATTGCCCACCAATGACTTCGAAAAACTAAGCCCACATCTGGTTTACGGATCTTTCGCGCAGGGCATGATTCTGACCGAAGCGGTCAGTGAAATTCAAAACGTTTATTTCCCCCTTAGTGGCATGATCTCCATTGTTGTCGTCATGAATGACGGCAAGTCGATCGAGACGGCGACAATCGGACGCGAAGGCGTATTCGGCGCAATGGTCGCCTTCGGCAAACTGATGTCTCATGTTCGCGCTATCGTGCAGGTTCCAATTCAGGCGGCGCGAATTCCTGTCGTTCAATTCCGCAAAATTGCACAAGACAGCAACGCGCTTCAGCAGTTGGGGGTCAATTACAACGAACTGATGCTGGCGCAGGCCCGCATCACCGCAGGGTGCAACGCCTTGCACAAGGTCGAAGCGCGGTTCTGCCGCTGGCTGCTGCAAACGCGTGAGATCATTGATAACGATACGATTGCGCTCACGCAGGAATTTCTGTCGGAGATGCTCGGTGTGCGGCGGACGTCGGTGACGGATGTTGCAACCAAACTGCAGGCCGCCGGTATCATCAGCTATTCGCGCGGCGTCATCAAAATCATCGATCTGCCGTCGCTGAAGGCGCTGTCCTGCGAATGCTACGACACGCTGCAGGAGCAGCGCGCGATCTAACCGGCGTCTCGATCTTGATCGGATAAAAAAGGTGCGCGCGGGCAGTTCGGACACCATGCGAGGGGGTTGCGGCGAATGCCCGCCGCGTGCGCACGCCGTAGCGGCCTGAACACGTTTGCGGCATAACGAAACGTCACGCGCCGCCGCCGCGTTATCTGTAGTGACGGTTCGGCTTCTTGTCCGGCCACGCGGGTACAGCGAACGCCCATGGAGAACGCAATGTCCAAATTCCTGATGAAATTTCTGATTGTTGGCGCAACATTTGGTGCGGCGATGGCAGCGGAGATGGCCGTGACCGGCGCGGCGCACGCCGAAAGCTATCCCTTCTGCCTGAAGCGGGATGTCGGCGCCGGCGACTGCAGATACGTAACTTACCAGCAGTGTCTCGCGGCGCTCTCTGGACGGGCCGGCTATTGCCAGATGGACACGTATTACGGACAGCGCCGCCAATAGGCTTCCCGCGCGGCACGCCTTCATGGATAGCGCCTTGCATCGTTAACGCTTTGATCGGGCTGGCTTTGCCTTGCGGTTGCCATACCGCTAGAGTACCGCCGCGCCAGACCGGGGCGGTGCTTTGTGCACGCGGTCGGCACATTTTCAGAATTTCGCCGGGGAAGCAGTTAAGTGCCTGAAATATTTGATGAAGTTGACGAAGAACTGCGCCGCGAGCAGATCAAGAAGATCTGGGAGCGCTATTCGTTTCTCATTGTCGGGGTCGCTGTCCTGATCGTCGCCGGGGTCGGTGGCTGGCGCGGCTATCAATATCTCGAAACCAAAAAAGCCGCCGAGGCGGGGTCGGCGTTCCAGTCCGCCGTGGCTCTCGCGGACGACAACAAGCACGCCGAGGCCGAGGCCGCAGTCGACAAGATCGCCGCCGAGGGCACGCCCGGCTACCGTTCAATGGCACGGCTGCGCGCGGCCAGCGAGGTGGCCACCCGCGATCCGCAGGCCGCCTTGAAACGCTATGACACGATTGCGGCCGACAGCAGCGTCAGCGCGCCGGAACAGGATCTTGCACGCATTCGCGCCGCCGGCATCGCGATGGAAGCAGCCCCCTATGACGCGATGCGCCAGCGCCTCGAGCCGGCGACCGGAGCGGACCGCACCTATCGGCACACTGCGCGCGAAATGCTGGCGCTGTCCGCATGGCGCGCCAAGGATACCGCCGCCGCGCG
>JBBRGE010000169.1:0-5659 GCA_038241045.1 Hyphomicrobiales bacterium
GACACGCTGGTAAGCGGCAAGGGCAGATACACCGACGACGTCAACCTGCCCGGTCAGGCCTATGCGTGGATCGTTCGCAGCCCGCACGCTCACGGCGTCATCAAAAATATCGACACCACGGCTGCGCGAACGATGCCGGGCGTGCTCGATGTGTGGACCGGCAAAGAACTGGCGGCGGCGGGATACGGCCCCTTTACCTGCGGGCTTCCGATGAAAAGTCACGACGGCTCGCCATTGCTGCAAACAAACCGCATGGCGCTGGTCACGGACAAAGTGCGTTTCGTCGGCGATCCGGTTGCGTTCGTTGTAGCGACGACTCTCGCGCAGGCGCGCGATGCCGCTGAAGCCGTTGGCCTTGAGATCGATCCGCTGCCTGCGGTGACGAGTTCGGAGCAAGCCGCGAAGCCGGGCGCACCGCAACTCTACGACAATATCCCAAACAACATCGCGCTCGATTTCCATTCCGGCGACACCGCAGCCGTCAGCGCGGAATTTGCCAAAGCCGCACACGTCACCAAACTCGACATCGTCAACACGCGCCTCGCCGTGGTGGCGATGGAGCCGCGCGCGGGGCTCGCGAGTTACGACAAGACCGCGCAGAAATTCACCATTGAAGTGCCGACGCAGGGTGTTGCGGGCAATCGCACGTCGCTGGCGAAAGTCATGAACGTGCCGAACGACAAATTGCGTTTGCTGACACACAATGTCGGCGGCTCATTCGGCATGAAGAATTCCAATTACCCGGAATATGTCTGCATCCTTCACGCCGCCAAGGAACTCGGCCGTCCGGTGAAATGGACCGACGAGCGCACGACTAGTTTTCTTTCGGACAGTCACGGACGCGCCGGCGACGTTCACGCTGAACTGGCACTCGACGCCGAGGGACATTTTTTGGCCTTGCGCGTGACGGGTTATGGAAATTTGGGGGCGTACATTTCCGGCGTCGCGCCGCTGCCGCTCTCGATCAATATCGGCAAGAACATCGCCAGCGTCTATCGCACGCCGCTGATCCAGACCGACATCAAATGCGTCGTCACCAACACCACGCTGATGGGGGCCTATCGCGGCGCAGGACGGCCGGAGGCGAATTACTTCATGGAACGGCTGATCGATCGCGCCGCGGACGACATGAAGATCGATCGTCTGGAATTGCGCAAGCGCAACTTCATCAAGCCGTCGCAGATCCCGTTCAACTCCGCCAACGGTATGACCTATGACAGCGGCGATTTCCCTGCTGTGTTTAGTGACGCACTGAAGCTCGCCGATCATGCCAATTTCGCCAAGCGCAAGCGCGAGAGCAAGAAGCGCGGCAAGCTGCGCGGCATCGCCGTCGGCTCCTATCTCGAAGTCACCGCGCCGCCGGCTGCCGAGCTTGGCAAAATCGTTTTCGAACCGGACGGCACGGTGACGATCGTCACCGGCACGCTCGATTACGGTCAGGGACATGCCTCGGCATTCGCGCAAGTGCTGACGACGCAGCTCGGCGTGCCGTTCGACGCGATCCGGCTCGAACAAAGCGACAGCGACAATGTTCACACCGGCAATGGCACCGGCGTCTCACGCTCGATCACCGCGAGCGGCACCGCGATCGTGGAAGCCTCAAAACTTGTTATCGACAAAGGCAAGAAGGCTGCGGCGCATATCTTTGAGGCATCCGAAGGCGATATCGAATTCAGTCACGGAAATTTCAAGATCGCCGGCACCGACCGGACCATCAACATCATGGAATTGGCATCGAAAGCACGCGATACGAAGATGCCGGACGGCACGCCGCTATCGCTCGACGTCGATCACACTGCCGAACAAGTTCAATCGACATTCCCGAACGGCTGTCACGTCGCCGAGGTCGAGATCGATCCAGATACGGGCGTCGTGCATGTGGTCGGCTATACGGGCGTCAACGATTTCGGCACCGTGATCAATCCGATGATCGTCGCCGGACAAGTCCATGGCGGCGTCGCGCAGGGCATCGGTCAGGCGTTCATGGAATGCGTCACCTATGACGATAACGGCCAGCCCATTACGGGCTCGTTCATGGATTACGCGATGCCGCGCGCGCAGGACATCCCCACGATGGCGCTCGGCGATCATCCCTCACCCGCGACGTCGAATCCGCTCGGCACCAAGGGCTGCGGCGAAGCCGGTTGCGCGGGCAGCCTCGCCACACTCGTCAATGCCGTGCTCGATGCATTGAGCGACACCGGCGTCACGCATCTCGACATGCCGCTGACATCCGAAAAAATCTGGCGCGCAATTGAAGATGGCAAGAAGGCGAAGAGCGCTTAGGTCTAACCAATCCTCTCCAAAACAAACTCTTTTGTCGATTCATCAAAATAAGTGATCTTCATAATCATTTTTTCTTGCGGATAACACTCATCCGTTTCGCGAGGCTCTGCATTAGTGTCTTTTGCAATCCCAATAATTACTCGGACTAGTCCGTCACAGTTGTCACGCGCGCAGATTAGATTTTCAATTAACTCGTTGTGGCCCGCTGACCCGAACCAGCGTTCCTCACCAGAGTGAGATGCTGACGCGTAAACTCGACCACCGTTTGTAAACCGATCCTTCCAGAATTGGACTGCTACAGTCTTCCCATCATCGCTGCGCCCCGACCAACTCCACCGAAGATTTTTTGGTTTGACGCCATAGTGTTCAAAACATGATTTTTTTGTCCAACGCATTTCTCACTCCAATGGTCTAAGTTTACGCCACCATCGTCTCGCGCGGCTGATAGATCGAGACATGCTGGACGTGCGCGATGGGCGTCTTGCCGTTGGCCACAATCAATCCGTCGAGATCGACGAACTTGTGACCCTTGCGCTCATAATTGCCGGTGACTTTGGCACGCAACGTGAGCACGTCACCGACACCTGCGGCGCCGAGATATCGGATCGTACTGCCGACGTGAATCCATGGACCGAGAATAGCATTCTCCATCAGCGCCCAGTTCAACATGCGCAACAGATTGCCGGTGTGAACGATGCCTTCGCGCGCGTAGAGTGCTTCTGTCTCGCCGATGCCGCGCAGGTAATCCGGCAACGCAGCACTTCCCATCGTGTAAGGCGGAATGCCGAGCCATTTTCCTTCCACGTATGAATTCGCATCGACCGGCGCGCGCTTGGCAACCGGCAGCACGCTCTGAAAATCATCCAGCGAAATTTTTTCCGACGCGGACGGCATCGACGCTTGGCCTGTTGCGCAAAGCTCGCCGCGGCTCTCGACCTTGATCGACATTCCATCGCCGCTGTCTTCGGCAGTCACGGTTGCGATCTCGCCGTCATAGACCGGCTTGAGAAAGCGGCCGTCCATCAGACCAGATTCGAGAAATGCGCGGCCCCATTTTGCGACCGGCATGTGGCTCATATAGGCGAACACATCCACGCCCGGCACCAGACCGCCCTTAAATCCGAATTTTTTGGCAACCGAATCGTCATGCATCCGGTTTTCGGAATTTTTCGCGAGGTTGACGGCAGAAACAAGATGGGATTGAAGGGGCATGGTTTCCTCGACGTTTGTCGTTGTTGCCGCCGATGCTACGCAAAGCGCCAATGAAGGCAAGATTGCAACTCTTTCTGTTGGTCTTTTCCTCGCCATTTCTGTGGGGTTACGCTACCAGCAGCGCAACCGAACACTTGAATTTAAGAACAGCCTTGACCCACCAGACCCGCATCTATGTCGACGCCGACGCCTGCCCGGTGAAGGACGAAATCTACCGCGTGGCGGAACGTCACAAATTGCCGGTCAGCGTGGTCGCGGGCAATTTCATTCGCGTGCCAAACGATCCCTCCATCGAGCGCATTGCGGCTGGCAGCGGCATGGACGCCGCCGATGACTGGATTGCGGAGCGCGCGCAAAAAGGCGACATCGTCATCACCTCCGACATTCCGCTGGCAGCGCGTTGCGTCAAGGCGGGCGCGGATGTCATCGCACCGAACGGCAAACCTTTCGGCGAAGAATCCATCGGCATGACGCTGGCGGTTCGCAACCTGATGACGGATCTAAGATCCACTGGCGAAGTCATCGGCGGGCCGAAATCGTTTTCGCCGCGCGACCGCTCGGCGTTCCTGTCATCGCTCGACCAGACCATTCGTCGCATCCAGCGCACGCAAGAAAAGTAAGAAGCATTTATGGCGCCTCCGCTCATTCAACTTAAAGACATTGCACTGACCTTCGGCGGCACGCCGTTGCTCGCGGGCGTGGAGCTTGCGGTCTCGACCGGCGAGCGCGTCTGTTTGATCGGGCGCAATGGATCGGGCAAATCGACGTTGCTGAAAATCGTCGCGGGGCTGGTGGAGTCCGACAGCGGCAGCCGCTTCGTCCAACCTGGCGCGACCATCCGCTATCTGCCGCAGGAGCCGGACTTCTCGGGTTTTGCAACGACACTTGCTTACGTCGAAGCGGGCCTCAATCCCGGCGACGATTCCTATCAGGCGCAGTATCTGCTCGAACAACTCGGCCTGACCGGCAATGAAGACCCCGCCAATCTGTCGGGCGGCGAGGCACGGCGCACGGCGCTGGCGCGCGTGCTGGCCCCCTCGCCCGACATTCTTTTACTCGACGAGCCGACCAACCATCTGGATCTGACGACTATCGAATGGCTGGAAGGCGAACTCGCCAGTCGTCGTTGTGCGCTCGTCATCATCAGCCATGACCGGCGCTTTCTCTCTAATCTTTCACGCGTCACGGTGTGGCTCGATCGCGGCCAGACCCGCCGCATCGAAAAAGGTTTCAGCGCATTCGAAGAATGGCGCGACGAAGTGCTGGCCGAAGAAGAACGCGATCAACACAAACTCGACCGCAAGATCGTGATGGAAGAGCACTGGCTGCGCTACGGCGTCTCGGGTCGGCGCAAGCGCAATGTGAAACGCCTCGGCAATCTGTTCGAGTTGCGCGACCAGCGGCGTGATTATCGCGGCGCGGCAGGCAAAGCCAATCTCGCAGCGGCCGAAGCGGAAGCCTCCGGCAAGATGGTGATCGAGGCCAAGCACATCGGCAAATCCTATGGCGAGCGCAAGATCGTCGATGATTTTTCCATTCGCGTCGCGCGCGGCGACCGCATCGGCATTGTCGGCCCCAATGGTGCCGGCAAGACCACGCTCATCAATATGCTCACCGGCGCGGAGCCGCCGGACAGCGGCACAATTCGCCTCGGCGCGAACATCGAAATGGCGACGCTTGACCAGCACCGCGAAAGCCTCGATCCGAAATCGACGCTGGCCGATGCGCTGACCGGCGGGCGTGGCGACAGCATCATGGTCAATGGCAAGCCGAAGCATGTCATCAGCTATATGAAAGACTTTCTGTTTCAACAGGAACAGGCGCGCACGCCGCTCGAAGTTTTATCCGGCGGCGAACGCGGGCGGCTGATGCTGGCGCGCGCGCTGGCGAAACCGTCGAACGTGCTGGTGCTGGACGAGCCGACCAACGATCTCGATCTCGAGACACTCGACGTTCTGGAAGAAATGCTTGGCGACTATGACGGCACCGTGATCCTCATCAGCCATGACCGCGACTTTCTCGATCGCGTGGTGACGTCGGTGATCGCGCCGGAAGGTGACGGCAAATGGATCGAATACGCCGGCGGCTATTCCGACATGCTGGCGCAGCGCGGCGCCGATGTGACGCGCGAAGGCGGCAAGCCGGAGAAGGACAAGCCGGT
>JBBRGE010000170.1:0-5642 GCA_038241045.1 Hyphomicrobiales bacterium
TCGTGGCTGTATTTCGCCAATCGGTTGATCGAACTGCCGCTCGGCATTGTGGGCGTGGCGATGGGAACGGTGCTGACGCCCGAACTGACCCGCGCAGTTCAAAGCGGCGACCGCCATGCACTGATGACCGCCGAATCCCGCGCACTTGAGCTTGCCATCGCACTCGTCATGCCCGCCATGCTGGCGCTCATCGTATTGAGCACGCCGGTGATCCGCGTGCTGTTCGAGCATGGGGCGTTCACGGCGAATGATACGGCGGCGACCGCACAGGCGTTGTCGATCCTCGCCATCGGACTCCCCGCGCACGTTTTGACCAAGGTGCTGTCGCCCGCGTTTTTCTCACGCGACGACACGCGCACGCCATTGTTCGCCACGCTGTCGGGAATTGCGGTGGCGATCCTCGCCGCATTGCTGTTGGGGCGTAACTTCGGGGCAAACGGCGTGGCGGCCAGCATCTCGCTCGGCGCATGGTTTTGTGCGGGCGTACTCGGCTGGCGCGGCGTCACCACCATCGGCTTTTCAATCGATGAGACCGCGCTGCATCGCCTGCCGCGCATTGCGATCAGCGCCGCCACGATGGGCGTGATGCTGCTGACATCGCAATATTTCGTCGCGCCTGTGGTGGCCAATGCAGGCTTCATGGCGCAACTCACCATTCTGGGCGGGCTGGTGGCGGCGGGAATCTCTTTCTACGGGCTGATGCTCGATCTGATCGGCGTGGTGAATTGGGGCGAAGCGCTGATTGCACTGCGCGCAGGCGACTTGCGCGATCCGGAGACGCGTGGCAAGTGACGCTTCGGCACTTCCAGCCTCTCCACCGGGCTAAGGACTAAGATCATGACGAAAGAACTGGTATTCTCTGGCGTGCAGCCGACGGGCAATCTGCATCTCGGCAATTATCTCGGCGCCATCGTCAATTTCGTCAAACTGCAAAAGACCCATGACTGCATTTATTGCGTGGTCGATCTGCACGCCATCACAGTCTGGCAGGACCCTGCCGAACTGACGCGCAACATTCGCGAGGTGACGGCGGCGTTCATCGCCAGCGGCATCGATCCCAAGAAACACATCGTATTCAATCAAAGCCAGGTCGCCGAACACGCCGAATTGGCGTGGGTGTTCAATTGCGTGGCGCGGCTCGGCTGGCTCAACCGCATGACGCAGTTCAAAGAAAAAGCCGGCAAGGACCGCGAGAACGCGTCGGTCGGCTTATATGCATATCCGAACCTGATGGCGGCAGATATTCTGGTTTATCGCGCCACGCATGTACCAGTCGGCGAAGACCAGAAGCAGCACCTGGAACTGTCGCGCGACATCGCGCAGAAATTCAACAACGACTTCTCAGACTCGATCAAGGCTCACAATCTCGGCGAGAAATTTTTTCCGATGCCGGAGCCGCTGATTACCGGCCCCGCGACGCGCGTGATGTCGCTTCGCGATGGCTCGAAGAAAATGTCGAAATCGGATGCCTCCGATTATTCGCGCATCAATCTCTCCGACGACGCTGAAGCCATTGCGCAAAAGGTGCGCAAGGCAAAGACCGATCCCGAACCATTGCCGAGCGAAGAAGAGGGTCTGAAAACGCGGCCCGAGGCGGACAATCTTGTCGGCATTTACGCAGCACTCTCCGGCAAGACCAAGCCCGGTGTGCTGAAGGAGTTCGGCGGTGGGCAGTTCTCGGGATTCAAGAACAGCCTTGTGGATCTGGCCGTGGAGAAACTTGGGCCCATCGGCGCGGAAATGAAAAAACTGACGCAGGATTCGGCTTACGTGGATTCGGTTCTGATTGACGGCGCCAACCGTGCGCGCGTCATCGCGGCCGGGACCATGAACCACGTCAAGGACATCGTCGGCTTCATTCGCAAACCGTAACGAGTCGCGCTCATAGCCCGCGATGTCCGGTCGCCATAATCCGCAAACCAGACGCCTTGTCGGCATGGCCCGGCGCATGCCAGCATGGCTGCATGCCGGTTCATCATCCGGGACGTGCATGAGCAGCCATCTATGACCAGTCAGAGACGAAGTTACGAGCAGGGCCACAAGCCGAAATGCCTGGTCGTCGTTGACGACAGCGCGGAAGGCGATCGCGCGGTGTATTACGCCAGCCGCTGGGCGGTGCGTGTCGGCGGCGGCGTCGTGATGCTGCGCGTCATCGACACCGAAGACCGCAACCAGCAATGGCTTGGTGTTGCCGAAGTAATGCGCGAGGAAGCCATGGAGAACGCCAATGCGGCGCTCGACCGCGCCTCGGGCCGCGCCAACGGTATCGCGGCGATCACGCCAGAGCGCGTCATCCGGGAAGGCGATCCGAGCGAGCAGATTCTCGACGTCATCGACAAGGACGTCGATATCGCGCTGCTGGTGCTGGCCGCCAGCGTCGGAGCCGAAGGGCCGGGACCGATTATCGCGATGCTCGCCCATACGGCAGGCACATTCCCGATCCCTCTGGCGATTGTGCCGGGTAACCTCGGCGACATCGATATCGACGCATTGTCCTAAAGTGAGGACGCTCACGGCCCCTTGATCGTGCTTTTTCCGGCGCCATCTGTTATGGACCACTCACATTCACCCCGTTCGCGCCGGCCTTGAACCGGCGATGTGCCGGAGACACTCAATGTTTATCCAGACCGAAGCGACACCAAATCCCGCCACTTTGAAATTTATTCCCGGACGAACCGTGCTCGAAGCCGGCACGATGGAGTTCGTGAGCAAGGACGCCGCCGCGCGTTCACCGCTGGCGGGCCGCCTGTTCGAAGTGCCCGGTGTCACCGGCGTTTTTTATGGCTCAGACTTCGTTACCGTGACCAAGGACGACAGCGACTGGCAGCACCTCAAGCCAGCGATCCACGGCGTCATCATGGAACATTACATGTCGGGCGCACCGTTGCTCGCGGACGGCGACAAGCCGGACGAAGCCCATGCGGAGGAATTCTTCAACGAAGCCGACACCGAGACAGTCGCCACCATCAAGGATTTGCTCGAGACGCGGATTCGCCCGGCGGTTGCCAGCGACGGCGGCGACATCACGTTTCGCGGCTTCAAGGACGGCATCGTCTATCTCGACATGAAGGGCTCCTGCGCAGGCTGCCCGTCATCGACGGCGACGCTGAAGCACGGCATTCAGAACCTGCTCAAGCATTTCCTGCCGGATGTGGTCGAAGTCCGGCCGATGTCATGATTTAATTAATTGTCTAAATTCGCGGAAAGGCTTTTTTCCGGAAAGTTTTGGGGGCAGGCGCTGAACCGCTTGCCCCTTTGCTGTTTCGGCGGCACGTTGCCGAAAGCCTTTCGGGATTTACTGGTTTTCAATGCTCATTCTTGCCATCGACACCGCGCTGGATAATTGCGCCGCCGCCGTCCTCGACACCGACATCAAGAAGATGATCGCGGAGGAATCGCTGCCGATGAAACGCGGCCACGCCGAAGCGCTGATGCCGCTGATCGCACGCGTCATGACTAAAGCGCGCATCGCGTACCTCGATCTGGATCGGATCGCCGTCACGACAGGGCCCGGCAGCTTTACGGGATTGCGGGTTGGTATTTCGGCGGCGCGTGGCATTGCGCTTGCGGCAAACAAGGATGCGGTCGGCCTGACGACGATGGCGGCCTATGTGGCCCCGCTCGTCGCCGATAAAAGTGATTTGCCGATTGTCGTTGCGATCGACGCGCGACACGACAATGTATACTTTCAGGCGATTGCCGGGAATGGCGCGACGCTGATCCGGCCCGGCGTGGTGCCGATCGAAGACACATTTCGTGCGGCACGTTTTGGTGCGGTTCGGATCGTCGGCAATGCGGCAAGACTGCTCGCGGACCGATGGCCTTCCCAGATGCCGGCGCCGTCGCTGGTCGATGCGCAACCCGGCCCCGACATTGCCTGGGTCGCCTGGACGGGTGCCGCAGCAGATCCAGCAAAGTCGCCCGCCAAGCCATTTTACCTTCGCGCGCCCGACGCCAAGCCGAAAGCCGATTCCATTCGAACCGGTGCACCGCGATGATCGCCACATGATCGCGTCGCTCGTCTCTTCATTGGCGACATGGCTTGCCGATCTGCCATTGCGTCTGTTTCCAAAACTGTTCGGCAACATCGCCGCCGTGGTCGAGCCTGCAAGCCTGCGCGACGCGCCGCGGTTGGCGCAACTTCATCGCGCGTCGTTTCACCGCGGCTGGGGAACCGACGAATTCGAACAAATTTTGATTGAACGAAATGCGCTGGCGCATCGTCTGCGCCGGGGGAACAACACCATCGGGTTCATCGTGTCGCGCATCGCGGCGGATGAAGCCGAAATTCTCTCGGTCGCCATTGCGTCGAAGTATCGCGGTAGGGGCTATTCGCGTGACCTGTTGCGCACGCATCTGGGTCATCTGGCGGCACATGGGCTGAAAACCGTGTTCCTCGAGGTCGAAGAAAATAACCGCGCCGCCCGCTCGCTTTACCAGCGGGCTGGTTTCCGCGTCGTGGGGCGGCGTGATCGCTATTACAAGGACGAAGGGGGCGATCAATTGAACGCCGTCGTCATGCAGCGAGACTTGTCGTAGGCGCTTGGTGGTGGCAAAACAGGCGCGTTCACGGGACTTGAAACCATGACCGTTCTCAAATCCGTTCCCGCAGGAAAGCTCACCGACATCGAAAAGCGATGTGCGGCGACGGGGATGCGCATGACCGAGCAGCGCCGCGTGATCGCGCGCGTACTCGCAGGATCGCATGACCATCCGGACGTCGAGGAATTGTATCGACGTTGTATTGCGGTGGATGACAAGATTTCGATCTCAACAGTCTATCGCACGGTGAAGCTGTTCGAGGACGCCGGCATCATCGAGCGTCATGATTTCCGCGAGGGCCGCGCGCGCTACGAGCAGATGCGCGACAATCACCACGACCATCTCATCAATTTGCGCGACGGCAAGGTGATCGAATTCACCTCCGAACAGATCGAAAAACTGCAAGCGGAAGTCGCCCGCAAACTCGGATTCAAGCTGGTCGATCACCGGCTGGAACTGTATTGCGTGCCGCTCGACGATTCCAATGACGATAAAAAGGACGACAAATAAGGCGGCCACATCGGGAATCATTTCGAGCCATGCGGCGGTTCGCAGCTGGATTCCGGGGCGTTTGGGCTATATCTGAACGTCATGCCGACCAACGACCAGATACAACGATGACCACCCCGCGCAAGCTGCATATCAAGTCATACGGCTGTCAGATGAATATCTACGATGCGCAGCGCATGGTGGACACGCTGACGCCGGAAGGATTCGTGGAAACGCCAAACGCGGAAGACGCCGACCTCGTCATTCTCAATACTTGCAACATTCGCGAAAAAGCATCCGAAAAAACCTATTCGGAATTAGGACGTTTTCGCATTGCCAAAGCCAAGGCCGTTCAGCAAGGCCGCACCATGCAGATCGTGGTGGCGGGCTGTGTGGCGCAGGCGGAAGGCAGCGAGATCATCCGACGCGAACGCGCTGTCGATATCGTGGTCGGCCCGCAGAGCTATCATCATCTGCCGCAGTTGCTTGCCCGCGCGAAGTCCGAAGGCCGCGCCATCGAGACCGAGTTTCCCACTGACGACGAATTCGCTGCGCTGCCGCAGCCGAAGCCTGCGGCCATTCGGGCGCGCGGCGGGGCGTCCTTCGTCTCC
>JBBRGE010000171.1:0-5613 GCA_038241045.1 Hyphomicrobiales bacterium
TTCTCACTGTGACGTTGCCTCTCGCTCTGCCCGGCATCGTTGCCGGAATGGTTCTGGGATTTGCCAAGGCCATCGGCGAGTTCGGCGCGACCATCATGTTCGTCTCGAATATTCCCGGCGAAACCCAGACGATTTCGGCGGCGATCTACTCCCTGACGCAAACGCCGAATGGCGACGCCGCAGCGCTGCGTCTTGTCGCTGTCTCGATCTTTATCGCGATGGCGGCACTCATTGCATCGGAAATTCTTGCGCGGCGTGCAACCCGCCGCCTGCACGGAAACTGAACGTGCTCCGGGTCGATGTCCAAAAACAGCTTGGCGAATTTTCGCTTGAAGCACGCTTCGAAAGTGCCGGACTTGTCACGGGCCTATTCGGTCCATCTGGTGCAGGCAAAACATCGCTGGTAAATATGATTGCGGGCCTGCTGGCGCCAGACGCCGGCAGCATCGCGCTCGATAATGTGACGCTCGACGATATAGATTCCCGTCGCCACGTCCCGCCGCATCTGCGCCGGATCGGATACGTCTTTCAGGACTCGCGGCTGTTTCCTCATTTGAACGTGCGTCAGAATCTCGATTACGGACGCCGCATGAATGGCCTTCCTTCCGATGCGGTGGGTGAAGCCAAAACGATTGCGCTTCTGGATATCGCGCATTTGCTCGACCGGCGGCCGGCGCAACTCTCCGGCGGCGAGCGACAACGCATCGCGCTTGGCCGCGCGCTATTGGCAAAACCGAAATTTCTGTTGCTCGATGAGCCGATGGGATCGCTCGATGACGAACGCAAGGCGGAGATTTTGCCGTTTCTGATCCGGCTGCGCGACGAAGCAAAGGTGCCGATGGTCTATGTCAGTCACGACGCCGAGGAACTAAGCCAACTCGCGACAAGCGTGGTGGTCTTGAAACGCGGCAGAATCGTCGCGCAAGGCGGCGCCGAAATCCTGCAAACGCTCGGACTCTAGGTTTTTCGTTCAAGGCTGGTCAGCGACATCAACGTGCGGACGATCTTGCGCTTTGCCGCACTCACGCGCGTAGGCGGCGGTTTTGGTACATCGTCCTCGTCTTCCGGAAGGCGAAGGCCCACAACGCTGACTCGATTGCCGCCGATGCTGCGGGCCACGAGAACGATTGTATCCAGCGGCAGCGTCGCGTTGACGCGCGGCGCACGATCGAGATGGATGTCGAAATAATCCGCCAATGTGAGTTGCGCATCGGCGGGATCGACGGTGACGCCGTAAATTTCCGCGACCGCACCGAGCGTCACGTCACCCAGCACCATGAAATCGCCGAGCAGATGCGGATCGGGTGCGGGCACGATATGCATATCGGTGAAAAAACGGTCCAGCGACTCGGCTTTCTCCGGCGGCGCCAGCAGATAGATGTAATCGCCCTTCACGACAGGTTCGGCTTCCGCCGGTGACAAAATCTTCTCGTCGCGAATAACCAACGTCGGCTTCGACCAAGATGGTATCAAACCACGCTTGAGAAAGAGACTGTTGGCGCGCACGGAGTAGCCGACAAGTTGTTGTTCGAGCTGGCCCGGCAGATCCAGTTCGATACGCCGCGGGCCGCGGTCCGCGCGCGGCAGTGCGACGTGGAGCTTGCGCGCGGCAAAAGCGAGCGTCCAGCCTTGCAACAAAAGCGAGATGATAACGACGATAAATGCGACATCGAAATACACCGGCGCGTTCGGCAGACCGACCAATAGTGGAATCGAGGCCAAGAAAATCGCGACCGCGCCGCGCAGGCCGACCCACGCAACAAAGGTTCTTTCCCGCCAGTTGAACCGAAACGGCGCCAGACAAAGAAAAACAGCGACCGGGCGCGCCACCAGCATCAGCACCAGCGCAACGGCCGTCGCGGGCAGCGCGCTCGCAAGCGTGCGCTCCGGCGACACCAACAGACCGAGCAGAACGAACATCACGATTTGCGCGAGCCACGTTGCAGCATCGAGAAAAGCCACGACGGAATTGTGCGCGCGGGTCGGCCGGTTGCCGATCACCATGCCGGCGAGATAGACCGCGAGAAATCCCGACGCGTGCGAAATCTGCGCAATGCCGAAAATCACCAGCGCCGCTGTGGTGACGAAGGGCGCATGCAGACCCTGCGGCAAAGCGACGCGATTGAGCGCGACAACGACAAGCCAGCCGCCGACGACGCCGATAACCGTTCCGAGTGCGCCTTCGCGGAAAAATTGCGTCAGGATGTGCGCCGGTGAACTTTGGCCAATCGACAGAAACTCAACCAGCATCAGCGTCAGAAAAATCGCGAAGGGATCGTTGGTGCCGGATTCGACTTCCAACGTCGCGCCGACGCGCGGGCGAAGCCGCAAGCCCTGCGCGTGGACCAAAAGAAAAACCGCTGCCGCGTCGGTGGATGCCACCACAGCTCCGACCAGAAATGCCTCCGGCCATCCCAGCGACAGAGCGTATTTGGCGACCGGCGCGGTAATCAGAGCCGTCACCAAGACGCCCACTGTGGCCAGCATTGCGGACGGCGCAATCACCGCGCGAATGCTCTGAAAGCGTGTCTTGAGACCGCCGTCGAACAGGATCAGCGCCAGCGCGACCGATCCGACCAGATAGGTGGTGCTGACGTCATCGAAACGAATTCCGCCCGGACCGCTTTCACCCGCCGCGATACCGACAAAAAGAAAGACCAGCAGCAACGGTGCGCCGAAACGAAGCGCCAGCAGGCTGGACAGAATACCCGCCATCACGAGCACCGCGCCGAGCAAAATTGCGATGCTGACCGTATCGAGGGACGCCATAAATCCTTCTCACCCTTCTGCAAATGCCTGCCCACGCATGCTTATCGTTGCAGCGCGCCAGCGCCAACTCATTTGTCGCCGCAATCACGATTGTGCCGGATTTGCTGGTGTTAAGTCGCGCACGGCGTAATTCCCGGAAGATTGAACATCGGGAATGTGGGAATCTGGCGGCGCACCGAATCAAACCGGCGGCCAGCCGCGGTCCCGCGACAGACAATGAGAGCAGCGATGGAATGGGTTGATCTTCAGCAGGCGTTGAACGCGGCGATCCGGTCGGCAGAAATCTACGTCACATCACCGTGGTTCTACGTGCAGGTCGGAATCATCCTAGCGGCAGCCGGGGCGGCGCTTGCGTCCGCGAGCCTGCTGCGCGCGCGAGTCGATCCGGCGTCGCTGGGAATGGGACTGCCTGCGCCTTTGCGCGCGCTCATCCGAGTGCTGATGAATCGCGCGGGGACCATCATCTTCGCGATCCTCACCAGCCTCTCGCGTCTCATTCTCGTTCAGGCCGAAATTTTGAATCGCGGCTATCTGCTGTCGATCGCAACAAGTCTCGCCACCGCATGGATCATCATCAGGCTCGCGACCGGGCTGATCCGAAACGATTTCGTCGTGCGCATTGTTTCCCTCACAGCGTGGGCCGTCGCGGCGCTCAGTATCGTCGGCAAGCTGGACGAGGTTGCGGACGCGCTGAATTCGGTTTCGTTCACGCTCGGCGCGCTGCGTCTGACGCCGCTGCTTGTCATCAAGGCCACAGTGCTTCTTGCCATTGCGCTCTGGCTTGCCGGCGTCGCGAACAAGTTTCTCGAAGTGCGAATCGGGCGCTCGCACGATCTGACGCCGTCAGTTCAGATGCTCCTGATCAAGCTGACGCGGGTGCTGCTGATCGTGGCCACCATCGCAATCGTGATGGGCTCGCTCGGCATCGATCTGTCGGCTTTCGCGCTGTTCTCCGGCGCGATCGGCGTCGGTTTCGGCCTGCAAAAAATCATCGCCAATTTCATCAGCGGCGTCATCCTGCTGGCCGATAAATCGGTCAAGCCCGGCGATCTGGTGACCGTCGGCGACAGTTCCGGCCGCATCAGCGCAATGAACACCCGCTACATTTCCGTGGCGGCGGGCGATGGCCGCGAAATCCTGATTCCCAATGAAGACCTCGTCACACAAAAGGTCGTCAACTGGACCTATACGGACAAGACCATGCTGGTGAAGGTCAACTTCGCGACCAACTACGACGCCGACCCGAACCTCGTGTGCAAGCTGGCCATCCAAATCGCCAATGACACTAAGAGCGTTGCCGCCTTCAAGCCGCCGAACTGCCTGCTGGTCGAATTCGCAGATGTTTCCATGAAATTTTCATTGACGTTCTGGGTCGCCGATCTTGATGTCGGCGCGGACAACGTCCGCAGCGAAGTGATGCTGAAATTGTGGGATGCGTTCAAACAAGAGAACATCCGCGTGCCTTACCCGGTTCGCGAAATAAGGGTACGCGGCGCACTGCCGGTGGAGAGCGTTGCGGACGCGTCAGGTTAGGAGAATACCGGCTCCGCGCGACATGCGGGTTGCGTAAATGGCGGCAGCCATTAAGTTCAGCTTTCAACCCAGAACTCGTGCGATGAGCCCCACCCCGCGATGAATTACGTCGAAGCCACCGAAACCTCCTTGCGCAAAACCGGGCAGATCAAGCTGCACGGCCCCGCCGCCTTTGCGGGCATGCGCAAGGCCGGCGCAATGGTCGCACGATGCCTCGACGAATTGAGTGCGATTGTCCGGCCCGGAATTTTCACCGCGCAGATCGACGATTTCGTGCGCAAGTTTTCTTTCGATCATAAATCCTACCCCGCGACCCTGATGTATCGCGGCTATCGCTACTCGACCTGCACGTCGATCAATCATGTGGTCTGTCACGGCATGCCGGGCGACCGGCAGTTAAAGGACGGCGACATCGTCAATGTGGACGTCACTATTATCGTCGATGGCTGGTATGGCGACTCCAGCCGCATGTATGTGTTGGGTGAGATTTCCCGCCGCGCCGAACGCCTGATCGACGTGACCTACGAGGCGATGATGCGCGGCATCGCTTCCGTGAAGCCCGGTGCCACCACCGGCGACATCGGCCACGCGATCCAGAGCTTCGTCGAGCCGCAACAGATGAGCGTGGTGCGGGATTTTTGCGGTCACGGTCTCGGCCGCATGTTTCACGACGAGCCGAACATCATCCATGTCGGCCGCCCCGGCGAAGGCGTGGCGCTTAAACCTGGCATGTTCTTCACCATCGAGCCGATGATCAATCTCGGCAAGCCGCATGTAAAAATTCTGTCGGATGGTTGGACGGCGGTGACGCGCGACCGTTCGCTGTCGGCGCAATTCGAGCACTCGGTCGGCGTCACTCAAACAGGCGTCGAGATTTTCACCACGTCGCCGCGTGGCCTCGATAAGCCGCCCTATAAAGGCGCCTAGCCTCATACAATTGGCGGTTGCAAATGCTGCCGGGCGCGGCATGCTGGGATCGCAATTGAGTGTGCGTGCCGATGCCTGCAAAGTCCGACGATCCATCCAAAACAGGCTTCGCCGAAGCGCCGCATTATCACGGCCACCGCGAACGCCTGCGGGACCGGTTTCGCGACGCGGGCGCCGATGCACTGAGCGACTATGAATTGCTGGAGATGGTTCTGTTTCGCGCGCTGCCCCGGCGCGACGTCAAACCGCTCGCCAAGGCACTCATCACGAAATTCGGATCGTTCGCCGAGACAGTGCATGCGCCCGAAACATTGCTCAAGGAAGTCAGCGGCCTCGGCGACTCGGCGATTACCGAGATCAAGCTGATCGCCGCGACCGCAAGCC
>JBBRGE010000172.1:0-5603 GCA_038241045.1 Hyphomicrobiales bacterium
GTGAAAGCACATCTCATCGACGGCGTTGGCGGGATCAACAAGCTCGTGGCGCAAAGCGCGACACGGAACGATCTGCTCATCGCCGTCAGTTTTCGCGACTACTCACCCGATATCGTCGGCGTCGTCGATATCGCGAGCCGACGCGGCGTGCCGGTGATTGCCATCACCGACAGTCCCCTCAGTCCGATTGCGGCATCCGCTAAAGTCTCGTTCGAGATCAGGAGTGCCACAGAGGACCGGCCATTCCGTTCGCTGGTGGCACCGATGGCATTGTCGCAAGCACTCGTCGTAGCGTTGGGCCATCATCTGACGGGCGAGCAGGGAAGCGGACGATGATAAAACTTCCTGCAGGTCGCGTCCTCGACATCGTGACGCTGGGTCGCGCAGCAGTCGATTTCTACGGCGAACAGATCGGCGGCAGGCTCGAGGACATGACGAGCTTCGCGAAATATCTTGGTGGCTGTCCTGCGAACATCGCAACCGGCGCATCTCGGCTTGGCATGCGTGTCGGAATGATCGCGCGCGTCGGCGACGAGCATATGGGCCGCTTCGTGCGTGAGCAGCTGGCAGCGGAAGGCGTTGATGTTTCGCAAATCAAGACTGATCCTTCGCGTTTGACTGCGCTTGTCATTTTGGGCATTCGCGACCCCGAGACTTTTCCCTTGATCTTCTATCGCGAAAACTGCGCCGACATGGCTGTGAGCGCCAGCGATGTCGATCCGTCATTCGTCGCAAGTGCTGCAGCGCTGGTCGTGACGGGAACGCATTTTTCAACGCCGACCGTCGATGGCGCCAGCCGCGCAGCAATTGCAGCAGCCCGTGTTGCGGGAACGCGCGTGGTTCTCGATATCGATTACCGGCCGGTGTTGTGGGGTCTCACCAGCCGCGGCGACGGCGAAACGCGTTTCATTTCGTCCGCGGATGTTACAAAGCATCTCCAGTCGATCGTGCCGCTTTGCGATCTCGTCATCGGCACGGAAGAGGAAATCCATATCGCTGGCGGCAGCACGGATACGGTCACGGCGTTGCGCAACTTACGCGCTTTGACCATAGCCGTACTTGTCGTCAAGCGCGGCGCTCAAGGCGCGACCGTGTACGAAGGGGCTATCCCCGATCGCTTCGACGAAGCCATCGATTGCCCCGGATTCCCCGTTGAGGTTTTCAATGTTCTCGGCGCGGGCGACGGCTTTATGGCTGGACTGCTCACCGGATGGATTTCCGGAAAAAGCTGGTTCGAGGCCGGACGGATCGCCAATGCCTGCGGTGCTTTGGTGGTGTCACGCCATGGCTGTGCCCCGGCGATGCCGTCGCGCATCGAACTTGATGATTTTCTGCAACGTGCGACAACAATGAAGGAAGTGCATAAAGATACGCATCTCGCACATCTGCATCGCGTAACGACCGGCCACAAACAAGCCGGCCCCCTATTCGCACTTGCGTTCGATCATCGCCGCCAGTTCGAAGACCTGGCGGATGCCACCGGCGGCGGGCGCGAGCGAGTTTCTAAATTCAAAAACCTAATTGCTGACGCCGCGATGTTGCTCAAGAAAGAGTTTGATAATTTCGGGGTTCTGATCGACGAGAAATTCGGCGGCGAGTCGCTTGATCGGCTAACCGGAGAGAACGTCTGGATTGGACGTCCCGTCGAAGAGCCGGGCAGCCGGCCACTTACATTCGAAGGCAACCGCAGTCCGGCGCTGGCGCTTCGTTCTTGGCCAGCTTCCCATGTTGTCAAATGTCTCGCGGTTTACGATGCCAACGACCGAGAGCCCTTGCGAAAGGCGCAGGATGAAACCTTGCTTGCACTCAAGCAAGCGGCCGACGCAAACGGTCTCGAGTTGCTTGTCGAAATCGTTCCTCCGCGCGGCGTACTCACCGAACGCAGCATCATTGACTCAGTCGAGCATCTTTATACAATTGGAATGAGACCCCACTGGTGGAAACTTCCTCCATCGCCGGATCCGGAAATGTGGCGTGCCATCGGCGATTCCATTCGTACTCACGATCCGCAGGCACGCGGTATACTCGTTCTCGGTCTCGACATGGCGGAGAACGAACTCGCAAGTGCATTTGCGAGTGCTGCGTCGGAGCCGATGGTGCGCGGTTTCGCCGTGGGCCGCACGATTTTCTGGCCCGCAGCTGAAAAATGGTTCGCTGGAAAAATAGACGACGCGCAGGCGGTGTCGATGATCATCGAGAGCTTTCGGCGCGTCCGAAATCTCTGGCCTGCCGATGAAACAATCAGACATCATCAAAGAGAACTGACGTAACTTATCGTTGTTCCATAACCGCTCATTACACGAATCCAGCACGCTCGATAAACGGGAGTTATTTTTCAAAAGCCCAGACACTATCGCGGAAAATGCCGGCCGAATCCTGACTGACACGTCTCCAGAGACTTGGTGAAATCAAAAAAGCCCGCCAGTGGCAGGCTTTCTCGCTTCGAAACCGGAGCAATCTTTCATCCTCACACTGGCTGGCTGGTGTTGCAGTGGGATTCGAACCCGTCTCCGGCATGGATTTCCTCCTAACAGGGAAATTTACAGGGAAATTTGCAATTCCAGACCCGAAAATGCCGATTCAATAGCAATAGACCGCTGCGCCGCAGCGACTTCTAGGGTTATTCCCTAGGCAAAATAAAAGCGAAAAATTGTCGACGATCAGGGAATTGTCGTTCGAAAACAGGGAAGTTAAGCCGCTTCATGTGCCGCCGATTTCGTCCAGGGCCCGAATCTAGTTTTCGGTAAACACAGGCTCTTCGAACGTTTCCTGCACGCCGGCTGTGAATCTGCAGATCATCATTGCATCTCGAAGGCTTGCCGCTGCAGTGTCAGCCTTGGCTGCTTGTCGTAGCTCTTCCAGCGATTCATTGTCGATCCCGTCGGCCCAGCACCCGAGCATAATCGATACTCTTGGTAACTTACGGCGGAGCCGACGAACCGAATAGCGCATGTGGGCAGTGCTGCTTGCATCTAAGTAAGATAAGCAAACCATTGCGATGCCGTTAGTTTCTAACCGGACGATATTCGCAGTCGAGAGGGCCTCAGCGGGTTCAACTCGGGCAGCCAAGCCATGAGCATTCGACAGCTGCGCAAACAAGATGGCGGCGGCTTCGTCGAGTGGCGTGCGCCCTGCCACACAGAGAACGGGGCTTTCGCCCTGCCAATCGAGTGGAAGATCCTTTTTTTGAACTGCAGGCAAGTTGTTGGAAATCGCCGTGTCGGGAACTGCTTCTACTGCTGCAGCGGCTTCTGCGTCCATTGTGGGCGATGCTTCTTCCGGCACTGCGTCGTCTTGAGTGGAAAGGTCGTTGGCAAACTCGCTAACGGCATCGCGGATCTTTGCCATTCGGGCTTGGTCCAGCGCACCGCGCTTGGCGTCCGCTTGCGCCAACTGCAAGCCTTTAAGTGCGACTTCATCAAAGTGCGACGAAAGAGATTTTTCTTTTAAAAATTCCTCGGCCTTTCCTGCGGCTTCCATGGGATCGCCTGCGAGCATTCGTTGATAGAACATCTCTGGCGGCGAGAGAGCTGGTCTATCTCCAAAAACTACGTCAAGGAACTCGAGCCGCTCGACATGTCGCCCTAAGACGACCAGGCATACAGTCAGCGGTGTTGCAAGCACAAGCACAATTGGACCCCATAGCGCAGTCCAGAACGTGGCTGAGACTACAATCGCCACAGGAGAGAGTCCCGTACTCTGGCCATAAACTAAAGGCTCTATAACTTGGCTGACGATTGGTCCGACGCTGAGGAAAAGTGCGACAGTCCACAACAGCATTGACCAACCCGGATCAACAGCAGCAGCCAGTGCGAGCGGGAAAGCGGCCGAGATAGCAGAGCCGATATAGGGAACGAAACGCAGGACAGCGGCTAAAATGCCCCACAGGATAGCGCTTGGGACACCTATGACAGAAAGGCCGATACCAATTATTACCCCGAATGTTGCGTTGATCATCAATTGGGACAGAAACAGGCGACTAAGACGCGTTGCCGCATCGTCGAGAGCCGCTGTTGTCCGTTGCAAGTCATGTGAGCCCGCGAGCCGAATGAGACGGTTTCGAAGGTCTTCACGCTGGATCAAAATGAAGATCACAAAGATTATGATGATGCCGGTCGTCGCAAGCGGATTGAGCAATGGCGAAATTAAAACCCGAAGGTTTTCCAACGCGCCCGGGTCCGGCTGGCGAACTTCAACAGGAACGGGCGTTACCGGCGATGGATTGGGGTCGCCGAGCCGGATGCTTGGCCCCCGTGGCAATTTATTATCCTTCGGCTTGTCGAGTTCTCTGCTGAGTTCCTGAAGCATATCGGACGCTCGTTCGAGAGTGCCGCTTCTCGCGGTTGCTCCTCGAACGGACATTATCTTCTCACGTATCGTTGATTGATAAATCGGTAGGTCCCCCGCCAACTGGTTGAGTTGACTGGCGATCAGAGTTCCTAACCCGAAGATGATCGTGAAGGCCAGAACAACGACGCTTACAACGGCAATTCCGCGACTAACGCGGGTGCGCTGTACGATACTAACTACGGGAGCAAGGACAAAGCTGAGAAGAATCGCCAAGGCGACAGGAACAAATATTTCACGACCGAAATACAGCGCCGTAATAATCAATGCAGTCAGGATTGCTGTGGCGACTGCACTCACTAACGTAATTAACTCTTCCGTTGTACGTCCGTTCGAAATCTTTCGATTTATCATGACCATTTGGATTTTTAGTTTCACTCTTGCTATTGAAGGCGGGAAGCCGCCTCGTAAGGCGGCTTCTTTGCAATGCTCGGAATACTTGTAGACTTATCGCCACCCGCGATGTCGTCCTCGACCCCAACCGTAATGATGTCCGCGTCCACCGCGTCCCATATGGCCGCGGCCATGACCACGACCGCCCTTGACGAGGACGATCCCATCATCGCTTGCGATAGCAGGCTGAGTTGAGTTTGGCTGGGGCATTGCAGAGGCAGACAGCGTCGGTAGTGTCGCAAATGCACAAGCGGCAAAACCGATCAACAATAAACGTTTCATATGATACCCTTTCTAATTGCAGGCCGCATAATTGCGACGCGGTTTATGCTTCCAAAACAGCGACGATTTCGAGCGTTCGCGGGTTCACTACGATAATCTGGTCGCCAACGAGGAAATATTTATAGCCGCGCCAATCCGGATAAATCGCTACGAGCCGTGTTGGGACCGGATAGAAGCTGACGGTGCGCGGAACTCGCGTTCCTATCGAGATCGAAAAATTTACGTTCGTCACCGGTCTTGCGTTCTGCTGCTTGATCTCAGAGCGGATTGAGGTGCGCTGTTCAGTCGTCATCTGCTTCGAGCCTGCACCAGCTTGAGCGGTTGTCGTACCGGGCTTCGCCCCAATGGCGCTCTTCGAGTCGGCTTTCATGCCTTCTTTCGATTTATCCGCGCTTATTTCTGAAGCGGACTTTTCGGAAGCGGGCTTGCCGTTAGCCTTCATATCAGCCGAAGACTTGCCGGCGGGCTTCATTCCAGGAGCGGGCTCAGAATTTGCGCGGTTAGGCTGTACAGTGTCCTTCTTCTGCTCTTGGACATTCTGAGCCGCACCCTTGTCGGATGGCATCTTTTGGTCAGCCTGG
>JBBRGE010000173.1:0-5602 GCA_038241045.1 Hyphomicrobiales bacterium
CGCAACGATGTCGGCTTTCTTGCCGCCGCCGTTGACGATCGTGGTGTTTTCCTTGTCGATCATCACCTTCTTGGCCTTGCCGAGCATGGCCAGCGTGACGTTCTCAAGCTTGATGCCGAGATCTTCCGAGATCGCCTGACCACCGGTCAGGATCGCGATGTCCTGCAGCATGGCCTTGCGACGATCGCCAAATCCTGGCGCCTTCACGGCAGCGACCTTGAGGCCACCACGGAGACGGTTCACAACCAGCGTTGCGAGAGCTTCGCCTTCGACATCTTCGGCGACGATCACAAGCGGCTTGCCGGTCTGCACGACGGCTTCCAGCAATGGCAGCAGTTCGTTCAGCGACGAGAGCTTCTTCTCGTTGATGAGGATGTAGGCGTCGTCGAACTCGACACGCATCTTGTCGGCGTTGGTGACGAAGTATGGCGAGATGTAACCACGGTCGAACTGCATGCCTTCAACGACATCCAATTCAGTGTCGAGAGACTTTGCTTCCTCAACGGTGATGACGCCTTCGTTGCCGACTTTAGCCATCGCCTTGGCAAGAAAGTCGCCGATTTCCTTGTCGCCGTTGGCCGAGATGGTGCCAACCTGTGCGATTTCGTCGTTCGACGTGACTTTCTTGGAGTTCTTCACGAGGTCTGCAACGACAGCTTCAACCGCGAGATCAATACCGCGCTTGAGATCCATCGGGTTCATGCCGGCGGCGACAGACTTGGCGCCTTCCTTGACGATTGCTTGTGCGAGTACGGTCGCGGTGGTGGTGCCGTCGCCAGCAGCGTCTGCCGACTTCGAGGCCACTTCGCGAACCATCTGCGCGCCCATGTTTTCGAACTTGTCTTCAAGTTCGATTTCCTTGGCGACGGTGACGCCGTCCTTGGTGATGCGTGGTGCGCCGAACGACTTGTCGAGCACGACGTTGCGGCCCTTTGGACCCAGCGTCACTTTCACTGCGTTGGCGAGAATGTCGACGCCGCGCAACATCTTGTCGCGGGCTTCAACGCCGAATTTGACTTCTTTGGCTGACATGTATGTGTCCTTTGAAAATATGAGACTTGCTGTCTGTCATCACCGGACTCGTTCCGGTGATCCCGATGATTTGGGCGCGGTGCCCTCTGTGTCGGGATGGCCGGAATAAATCCGGCCATGACAACGAAAACGGAGAGGGCGCTCTTAAGCGGCCTTCTTCTTTGCGGCTGGCATCCCGGTGATGACGCCCATGATGTCGCTTTCCTTCATGATCAACACGTCTTCGTTGTTGATCTTCACTTCGGTGCCGGACCATTTGCCGAACAGCACGATGTCGCCGACCTTGAGGTCGATCGGGATCAGCTTGCCGGCTTCGTCGCGGCCGCCTGGGCCGACCGACAGGATTTCGCCCTGCGAGGGCTTTTCCTTGGCGCTGTCCGGGATGATGATGCCGCCAGCGGACTTCTCTTCGGCGTCGATACGCTTGACCACGACGCGGTCGTGAAGCGGACGGAATTTCATGCGTTGCTCCTAATTATTTGATGATGCTTGAGTTTTTGAATTTGGCAGTCGCGATTAGCGAGTGCTAGCGCGGCTTCACTGGACTTAGGCCGCGCGCCCGGAATGGGCAAGGGTGTCTAGCAAATTTTCTGGCACTCGGAAGGCGCGACTGCCGCAATTCGTTAAGGAGCGTTAACGCCGGAGCATGGCCGCTGCCGGTGCTGTTAGCAGACGCGGTATCATGCTGCTAATGCCTTTGAAATCAACACCTTAGTGAACTTTTCATCTTGTCGGCGCTTGATTCCCATTCGACAATTTCAATGCCGGTCTTATGGGTCTCTGCGGAGGGTCTGATGGGTCAGAAGGATGTAGGTCAAACGGGCGTTTTACCTCACGCTTTTTCTGGCGGCGTCGCCTCGGACGACTTCAAAAAACAGCTTCAAGGCTACGGCCTGACCACAGCGGAAATTCTGTACCGGCGTCCCGACCATCACTGGCTGTTGCAATCCTATGTCTGGCAGAACTACGACCTGTTTCCGAAATTTCCGGCGCTGCAGGATTTTTTGGATTTCTGGCAGAAGAAGCTCGAAGGCCCGCTGGTCGGCGTTACGGTGGCGCATTCCAAGCTCATCAAGCCTGCCGAGTTGCGCGCGGTGGACGGCGTTTTCAGGTTGCATTAACAAGAGCGGATGACGATGATCCGGTTCGATTTCGGTGCGGTGATGTTAGAGGCCGAACTCCTCGATACGCCGACCGCGCAGGCGATTGCGAAAGTTTTGCCGCTGTCGTCGTCGGTGATGACGTGGGGCGATGAAGTCTATTTCAGCATTCCGGTGAAGGCCGCGCGCGAGAAAGACGCGCGCGATGTCGTGACCGCGGGCGAGATCGCTTACTGGCCGGACGGACCTGCGATTGCGATCGGCTTTGGCCGCACACCGATTTCGCGCGGCGACGAAATCAGACTCGCAAGCCCGGTGAATATTTTCGCAAAGGCGAAGGGCGATGTGAAGGCGCTGAAAGCCGTGAAGGCGGGGACGAAAGTAAAAGTCTCTGGTCGTTTAATCGAAACGCCTAGCCCCGCCCCACAAACGGCATCTGCGTCGCCATGATGTTCAAAAACAGCGCATTGGCGTCGAGCGGCCGCGTCGCCATGAACACGATGGCATCTGCAACGTTCTGAACATCCATGCGGGGCTCCACCATCATGTCGCCGCGCGGCTGCGGCACGCCGCCTCTCATGCGCTCGGTCATCTCGGTCGCAGCATTACCAACATCGATCTGTCCGCAGGCAATGTTGTAGGCGCGCCCATCCAGTGCCGTGGCGCGGGTGAGGCCCGAGATCGCATGCTTGGTCGCAGTGTAGGGCGAGGAGAACGGGCGAGGGGCGTAGGCGGAGATCGAACCGTTGTTGATGATGCGACCTCCTTGCGGCGTCTGGTCCTTCATGATGCGGAAGGCGTGCTGCGTGCACAAAAATGGACCGGTGAGATTGGTGTTCACCACCGTCTGCCATTGGGCGAGCGAAATGTCTTCCAGCGGAATCGCCGGCGTGCCCATGCCGGCATTGTTGAAAACAACATCGAGCCGCCCGAACGTCTCCATGGTTTTTGCAAACATCGCGGCGATCGATCCGGGGTCCGTCATGTCCGATGGGACCACGATGCATTTGCCGAAATCCTTTCCGCGCGCTGCGGTTTCTTCGAGCGCATCTTTGCGCCGTCCCGCGAGAACCAGCGAGAATCCGGCCTTCATCAGCGCCAGCGAACATGCGCGTCCGATGCCGGAGCCCGCACCTGTGACGATTGCGACTTTCAATGTGGACATGCGTCTCTCCCGTGTTTCTTTTTATTGTCGGTAGGTTTTACTTCGCGTCTCCATAGGGCGGGCGCGGAATGCTTTGGTGCGCGGCGCGCAGTGCCGCCGACCAGCGCGAACGTAAATCGTGAAAATACGGCTCGCCGGACTCGATGCGATAATTCAAATCGGCATCGTACACATCCGGCCGCACCAGCAGAATGTCGATCGGCATGCCGACGCCGAGATTGGAACGCATCGTCGAATCCATCGAGACGAGCCCCACTTTGAGCGCATCGTAGAGATCGACGTCGTAGGAGATCGCGCGATCCAGCACCGGCTTGCCGTATTTATGTTCGCCGATCTGCAGATAGGGCGTGTCGATCGTGCATTCGATAAAGTTGCCCGCAGTGTAGATCATGAACAGCCGCATGCGCTTGCCGCCCTTGATCTGGCCACCAAACAGAAACGACACGTCGAAATTGATATCCTCGGCGCGCAGCGCGCTGCCTTCCATTTCATGGACGCTGCGGATCGCGCGCCCGATGCGTTGCGCCGCCTGAAACATGGTCGGCGCGTTCATCAGGGTCTCGATGTCGCCGGTCATCGGATCTTCGAGGCCTTCGGTGAGCGTCGAGATCACCGACTGGCTGATGGCGAGATTGCCCGCAGTGGCAATCGCCATGATGCGGTCGCCGGGCTTGTTGAAAATATGAAGCTTGCGGAAAGTGGAGATGTTGTCGAGACCCGCATTGGTGCGGGTGTCGGCCATCATCATCAGGCCGTCACGCACCAGAATTCCGCAGCAATAGGTCATCGCAATCCCCTCAGCGCCGCATTTCTACGCGGCGGACGCGGGAGGAGCAACTGCGGCACGGTTTTTCAGGTGGTTTTTACGGAGCTGGGTAAAAGGTCAGCTTTGGCTCTGTCGTCCGGCCTGATCGACCTTGACGGCGACGGAGAGGATTTCCTTGCCGCCGCCATAGCGCGTGCCGCGTACCGGTGCGGCGCTGAGGTAATCGAGGCCGATGGCGACCCGCACATGTCCGTCGGTGGTGCAGACCGCGTTGGTGGCGTCGAAGCCGACCCAGCCGAGCTTGTCCACATAGGCCTCCGCCCATGCGTGCCCTGCGTCCTGCGCCACCATGCCGTCGGAGCGCAGCAGATGGCCCGAAACATAACGGGCCGGCACGTCTGCGCTGCGCGCACAGGCAATGAAGATGTGCGCGTAATCCTGACAGACGCCGCGGCGCAGTTTGAAGGCTTGCGACGCCGAGGTGCCGCTGTTGGTGGGGTCGGTGTCGAATGTCATGTGGTCATGAAGCTGCAGTAACAGCGCGTGGAGAAAGCCCAGCACGTCGCCTTCGGTCTCGGCGCGCAGTTCGTGCGCGAATTTCGTCATGTCGGCATTGACGTCGGTCAGCGGCGTCGAGCGCAGAAATAGCGACGGCGGAAAGCGCTCATCGGTGCCGCGCAGCACGCCGCCGGTGTCGTGGGTCTCAATCAGGCCTTCGGCATTGATGGTGAGGTCCGACAGCGGGCCGTGCGTGAGGACATGCGTCATGTTGCCGAACGCATCCTGATGCATCTCAAGGCGCGAGTCGGTCGAGACGTCGATCTGCCAGTTGGCCACATACTGGCCGTCATGGCTGCCCGGAGTCATGCGCAGAATCTGGATCGCGCCGCTGGCGGGCGGCTCGTATTTGTACGTGGTGGAGTGGGAAATTCTCAGGCGCATCTGTTTTTGCCGGTGTCTACAAGTAACGAGTCGTCACTGCGAGCGTAGCGAAGCAATCCATTCTTGGGAATAGCGAGGCTAGATTGCTTCGTCGCAAGTGCTCCTCGCAATGACGCAATGATGTCTCGTGGTGTCAAATCAAATACTGCTTGGAAATGATATCGCCGAGCCGGCCATTGTCTCCAATGAATTCCTGAATGAATTCGTGCAAGCCTCGCTGGAAGATATCGTCCATGTGGCTGTGTTCGAGTCGGTTGCGCACGCCGCGCGCGTGGCGTTGCGCGGCACCCTGCCGCCCATAGGCGACGCCGATCTGGTCGAGATTACGCACCAGATTGCCGTAGCAACTCGCCAGCGAGCGCGGCAGCGATTCATTCAGAATGAGCAGGTCCGCAATCAGCCAGGGTTTCAGCGTCTCGCGATAGACCCAGTGATAGGCGGTGAGCGCGGAGACGGATCGAAGAATCGACGTCCATTGATAATAGTCGAGCGGACCGCCGACATGTTCTTCTTCCGGCAGCAGCACATGATATTTCACGTCGAGGATGCGCGCGGTGTTGTCGGCGCGCTCCAGATGCAGCCCCAGCCTGGAGAACC
>JBBRGE010000174.1:0-5560 GCA_038241045.1 Hyphomicrobiales bacterium
GCACGAAGCTTCAAAGATCTCATTCTCGGTGCCTACGGCGCACTCGGCGCGAAGCCCAACATCGAATATATCGACATGCCGGAGCAGATTCGCGGCAGCTATCAATATTTCACGCAAGCGAGCGTCGATCGCCTGCAGGGCGCTGGCTACAATGGTGGCTTCACGCCGCTTAAGGATGCTGTGAGCCTGTATGTGAAGAATTTCCTCGATCAATCCGATCGCTATCGCTGATCTTCTCGCTGGGGTACGGACGCTCAATGTTCGATTTTGATGCGCTATCGGGAAAAATCGTTCGGCAGACGGTGCTGTGCGTCGGCGATCTGATGCTGGACGAATTCGTCTATGGCGAAGTGGCGCGTATCTCGCCCGAAGCGCCTGCGCCGGTGATCGCGGTTCAGCGCAGCGACATCAATGTCGGTGGTGCCGGAAACGTTGCGCGCAATATTGCCGCGCTCGGCGCGAAGTGCATTTTCGTCGGGCTTGTCGGTGATGATGTTGCGGCCAAAACTCTGGCGACGCAGTTCTTTGCGGAAAAGCTGATCGAACCTATTTTGATCGTGGACAAGCACCGTCCGACCACGCGCAAAGTACGCTTCGTCTCCGAACATTTCTCGACCCATATGCTGCGAGCGGATTGGGAGCTTGCCGCTCCTGCGTCCGAAGTCTTCGAACGCAAATTGATCGACGCTGCGATCGCGGCGCTGCCGCGGGCCGATATCGTATTGCTGTCTGACTACGCCAAGGGCGTGCTGACCGCGCGCGTGATCCGCAATATCATCGACGCCGCCAAAAAGCTCGGCAAGCGTGTGATCGTCGATCCGAAAAGTGCCAATCTGGCGATCTATCGCGGCGCGACTTTATTGACGCCAAACCGCAAGGAATTTGCCGAAGCGACACGGCGGCGTATTCAGTCCGATGCAGATATTGCCGAAGCGTCGATCGAAGCGCTCCGGACGGCGGACGCGGAAGCCGTGCTCGTTACTCAAAGCGAACACGGCATGACACTGGCGCATCGCGACGGCACGCTGATTCACGTTCCAGCGCAACCGGCGAAGGTGCGCGACGTGTCCGGAGCTGGCGACACCGTGGTTGCGATTATGGCTGTCACGCTTGCGGCAGGTACGGATTGGGAAGCCGCGCTACGCTGCGCGACTGCTGCTGCGGCTGTTGCTGTCGGCAAACCTGGTACGGCGACCGTTTCGCTGGCCGAGTTGCGCCGGAAAATTTTGCCGCAGGCGTCTTTGACGGCGGAAGAAAAGATCGCGTCGAATGCCGACGATCTTGATGAGCATTTGGCCGAATGGCGCAAGCAGGGTCTGCGTGTCGGATTTACCAATGGCTGTTTCGATATTCTTCATCCGGGGCATGTGCGCGTGTTGTCGCAGGCGCGTGCCGCCTGCGACCGGCTGATCGTTGGGCTCAACAGCGATGCATCGGTGCGACGTTTAAAGGGTCCGGATCGCCCGGTTCAGGATGAGCGCGCGCGTGCCGAGGTGCTGGCAGCGCTCGAGGCGGTGGACCTGGTGTCGATCTTCGAAGAAGACACGCCTTTAAAGCTTATCACGCACATCAAGCCGAGCGTGTTGGTGAAGGGCGGTGACTACACCCGCGAGCAGGTGGTCGGTCATGAGATTGTTATCGCGAACGGCGGCGAGGTGGTGCTGGTCGATATTCTGCCGGGCCACAGCACGACGTCGCTCGTTAAGCGCGCCCGCGACAACAAGAATTAACTTGGCAGCCCGGCGACCTGTTTGCGCCGCGTTTTCATGTGAGACCATGCCAGCATGGCTGATCTGCTGGTCAATTCCATTGTGGAATTTTCGCGCCCTGCGGTAATGATAGAGAAAATCCAAGGAGGGATCGATGAAAACAGCCATCACCGAAATGTTCGGCATCCAGCACCCGATCATTCAGGGCGGAATGCATTATGTCGGATTTGCCGAACTTGCGGCCGCCGTCTCGAATGCCGGAGGGCTTGGCATCATCACGGGCCTTACACAGAAAACGCCGGAACTGCTCGCCAAGGAAATCGCGCGCTGTCATGACATGACCGACAAGCCGTTCGGCGTGAACCTCACATTCCTGCCGGCGTTCACGTCGCCCCCGTATTTCGAATACATCGCGGCCATTCGCGAAGGTGGCATAAAGATCGTGGAGACCGCCGGCCGCAGCCCCGAGCAATACATGCCGGCATTGAAGTCCGGAGGCATCAAGGTCATTCATAAATGCACTTCGGTTCGACATTCGCTGAAGGCTGAAGCCATTGGCTGCGACGCTGTCAGCGTAGACGGCTTTGAATGTGGCGGGCATCCGGGCGAAGACGACATGCCGAATATGATTCTTCTCCCGCGCGCGGCAGAAGAATTGAAAATTCCGTTCGTGGCCTCTGGCGGCATGGCCGATGCAAGAAGCCTTGTTGCGGCGTTGGCGATGGGCGCGCAGGGCATGAACATGGGCACGCGCTTTATCGCGACTAAGGAAGCGCCAGTTCATGAGAACGTGAAGAAGGCGCTGGTTGCCGCAAGCGAACTCGATACGCGCCTTATCATGCGCCAGTTGCGCAATACCGAACGCGTGCTCGACAATAAGCAGGTCGAGCATCTTCTCGAGATCGAGCGCGAGAAGGGTGCAAGTCTCAAGATCGCAGATATCATGGAGCAGGTGGCGGGCGTCTATCCGAAGGTCATGATCGATGGCGACATGGACGCAGGGGCGTGGAGTTGCGGCATGGTGGTCGGCCTGATCCATGACGTGCCGACTTGCAAGGATTTGATCGACGGTATTATGGCGGATGCCGAGCGCATTATTCGCGGTCGCCTGACCGGGTTTCTTGACGGCAAGATTGAGACCACTGTTCCGCGCAAGAAGGTGGCTTAGGTTCGCGGACCTCTTCGCTTCATTCGCGACGACGAAGAATGGGTGTCGCTCTATGCCGCGCCTAGCGCATCACGCATTTCAGTGATTGCGTCCAGCTTGGCGTGAAACATCGTCCAATCATCGCTTTCTGCAATCGGTTTCCAGATCGCCTCGACCTCGTCGATCAGCATCGTGCATGGCGTTGCTTGCTTGAAATACGAATGGTCAGTCTTCGCGCCGGCGAATGGCGCGTAATCTCGCAGCGCCTGCCGCACCGGTAAAAAAGATTCGGTGCTGTAGAAATCCTTCGATAGACTTTTAGCGGCGCGTTCAGCGCTTTGTTCGCCACCATACCAGTCGAAGAACATCTGTTCGAATGGTGCTTTCGATTCTGACAAAAAAGCCCAGACCGAGCGCGCCAACTCCGCATCGGATTCTTTGCTTTTCGATTGAACACCAAGCTGCCACAGCAACGCCTTCGTAAACTCGTCCTGCAAAGCAGGGGCGAAGACGCCCAGCGCGGTCTCAAGCGATACTTTTTCGGCGACGACCAAGAGGCATTCGGCAAGGCGCGTCAGATTCCAGAACAGCGTATCGGGCTGGCGGCCAAACGCATAAAGTCCGGTCGAGTCGAAATAGGCCGCCGTGAAAGTTGGATCGAGAACAGGCAGGAAACGCCACGGTCCGTAATCGAAGCTTTCACCAGTGACGTTGATGTTGTCGGTGTTGAGTACGCCGTGCACGAAGCCCGCCATCATCCATTGCGCCCCGACGTGCGCAACGCGGCGGCAGACGTCTTCGAGAAACGCAACGGCGCGCGCCGAAGGATCATCCCGCCACGCGTCAGGCATGTAAGTTTGAATCGTATAGTCGAGCAGCTTTCGAATGTTGTCTGGCTCTCGGAGAAAGGCGAATCGCTGAAACGAGCCAATCCTGATATGGGAGTGACTGAGGCGCACAAGAACTGACGAGCGCGTGGGGGATGGCTCATCGCCGCGCTCCAGTGCTTCGCCGGTCTCGATCAGGCTGAATGATTTGGACGTCTCGACGCCGAGCGCTTCCAGCATCGATGTGGCGAGGACTTCGCGAACCCCGCCCTTCAAGGTGAGTCTGCCATCCGCAGTGCGCGACCATGGTGTCTTGCCGCTGCCCTTAGTTGCGAGGTCAAGCAGGCGATTTTTCGAGTCGTGCAATTGCGCGAATAGAAATCCGCGGCCGTCTCCGAGTTCAGGATTGTACGTTCGAAACTGATGGCCGTGATAACGAAGCGCGAGCGGATGCTTTAGTGTGTCGGGTAGAGGCTCGAAGCGTCCGAAATGCGCGATCCATTCGTCATCGCTCAGTGCGTCGAGTCCAACGGACTTCGCCGCGCGCTGGTTGCGGTAACGGATGACAGTTTGTGGAAATTTTGCAGCCGCAACTTCATCGTAGAAATCTGAACCGAGTGCGGCGTGACTTGTAGAGGCGCGATACGCAGATGACACGGGCATCGTGTAAGCCGTCAGTGAATTTCAGCCGCGCGCGACAAAGCCTCTTTCAGTTTTTCCAGCGAAAATGACGAACTTCGCGCGATGGCCAAAATCGGCTCCTCGCGGCGCTCGCAAAGCTTGGCGGCATCGACAAGCCTTGCCGCAATATCGAATGGAATGGCGATCGCGCCATGACGATCGGCATGAATGAGATCGCCAGAACGAACTGTCATCCCGGCGACGCAAACGTCATCGCCAAAGCCGTCGAGATGAACGTAGGCGTGGGATGGCCCAATGCTTCCCGCCAGCGCCTGAAATCCCGGCGCCCATTGCGGAATGTCCCTGATCGATCCGTCCGTGACCACGCCAAGACAGCCGAGCGCCTTATGGACGCTGCTCTGGACCTCGCCCCAGAATGCGCCGAAGCCGATATTGGCTCCGTCGAGATCCTGAATTACACTGATGCGCGGGCCGTGTCCCGTGCCGCAATACTCGTAATATGCCGTGCGTTGGGTGCGCTGATCTTCAGGCGGCAGGCTCGACGCGGACGTCGCGCGAATTGTTGCGGTGCGGGCGTAACCCACCATCGGCGGCAAATCAGGGAATGGACAGACCAAGGGCTTCACGGTGAAGCCCGTCAGGCGGCGTTCCGGCGCGACGATCTCCATGGCATTGCAGATCGTCGGCGTGTCATATTTCGCAAGCGCTTCGAGCAACGAAGCCGGGAGAGGGTCGATCGTGGAATGCTTCACAGGATGTCTCCAATCGGCCAAGGCGTCGCAACTGTCGGATCGTGGCAAGCAAGCTAGCCTTCCTGAACGGTGGCGTGCAAGCGCGTCAGGAGAGGTCTGCGTCGCGCGAGCAGATATTGCCGCAGTAACAATCCTGCGCTAGGCCGGATGGCGTTTGAAAAATCAAGAAACATTGGGGCACGGAAATGGCGACGAACAAGAAGAAATTGATGATCGTTGAATCGATGGCGCCCGGCGGATGGGCGCTGTTTCGCGAGAGGAGCGACATCGAAACAATCGAGTTTTCCAATGCCATTTCGGCTGCAGATTTCAACGCCTTGCTTAAACAGCATGCGCCGGTCAACGGCGTTGCGCTCGGCGGTACGGGTTTTGGCCAGAACGAAATCGAGTCATCAAGCGAGATGATGGTCGTGGCGCGTATCGGCGTTGGCTACGATGCGGTGGATGTCATGGCACTGAGCGCGAAAAAAATCCCGCTGATGA
>JBBRGE010000175.1:0-5490 GCA_038241045.1 Hyphomicrobiales bacterium
CTGACTTCAGCACTGACCGATTTAGCCCCGCGCGCGCCTGCGAGTTTTTCAATCGCGTCGCACAGCGACGTCGCAACGCCCTGCCGCACGGATGAGGGATGCACATACAACAGATCGAGATGATCCGCGCCTTTCAGCGACACGAAGCCGACGGGCGAGCTTTGAATCGTTGCGACCAGCGTGAGTTGTCCCGCAAGACGTTTTCCGAATTTGTCTTCGTCGTCGGCCGCACTCGTCCACGCCTCGCGCTGTGCCTGCGAATAATCCTCCTCGGTCAACACATCGATGGCGGCGACGAAGATCGACGCCAGCACAGACGTGTCCGCCGGCAGATACGGCCGCAATCCGATTTTTGGCAGCGCTTGTCCCATAGCGTCAGATCGCTCCGAACAGTTTGAACACGATGGCCACTGCAGCCGCGATCACCACGCCCTTGAGCACGATGTAGTAGAGCCAGTGTTTCGGAAACGGTGTGTCGGGCTTGCTCATGAGAAGGCTCCGATGATTTTCGGTGCGAATGCCAACGCTGCGACAATCAGCATCCACTTCACGACGAGATAGACGCCGAAATATTTCTTGTAGAGCGCGTGCGCACGGTTCATCGCGCGATCTCCCATGTGGTCACGGGCTTGCCGTCGGCATCCTTGCCGTCCTTGATAGCTACGCCCATGGAGGCCAGTTCGTCGCGGATACGGTCGGACTCGGCAAAATCTTTTCGCGCGCGGGCGGCGGTGCGGGCTTCGATAAATCTGCCAACAGATATTTCGTTAAATGCGGGAAACGGAAATGTCGAAGCCGTGGACGTTGATTGTATGGCCGCAGTTTGACGCTGTCTGTGAGCATTGATTGCACCCTGTGCCGCCACATCGCCGCCTGATGTGTCAACAAAGGGTGGCAGCCGAGACGGGGGAACCGGGCTTCGGATTCTCTGCAACTTCGATTTGTCACCGGAGAATCCCAGCAAATTCAAAGATGCGAGCAGTTCTTCGTACCGCCGTTCGCGTTTGAGGGTATGAAGCGACGTAATTACTGCTGGTGTGTTGAGATCGTCGCAAAGTAACTCCAATACTTCGGTTGGAGTCGAGTTAGCCGCTTTAGAAGATTTACAATCTTCGTACCAATCCCAAAGAATCTTGTGAGACTTATCCAAACCTTCAAGCGTCCAATCGATAGGCTGTCGATAGTTGGTACGGAGCATATTGAATCGCAGCGCCTCTCCAGGCCAAGAAAATCCATGCCAACTTTGAAAAAAATCATTGATCGTCACAAAATTCCCGGTGCTCTTGCTCATCTTCTCGCCTTCGACCTGCAAGAAACCGTTGTGCATCCAGTAATTCGCCATCGTGGGCGTGCCGTGTGCGCAACGCGATTGCGCGATTTCGTTTTCATGATGCGGGAAGATCAAATCCAGACCACCGCCGTGAATGTCGAACACGTCGCCCAAGTAAGCCGCGCTCATCGCCGAACATTCGATATGCCAGCCCGGGCGTCCCCTGCCCCACGGCGAGTCCCAGCCGGGTTCTTCGGGGGACGATTGCTTCCACAACACGAAGTCGGCGGGATTTTTCTTATGCGCATCGACCGCGATACGCGCGCCGGCTTTTTGATCCTCTAATTTACGGCCTGAAAGCTTGCCGTAATCCGGCATCGATTGCGTATCGAACAACACTTCGCCACCGGCTTCATACGCATGCCCACGCGCGATGAGTTGCTTGATCAGCGTCGTCATGTCGGATTTACCGTCGGCGCGCGGCAAAACGAAATCCGTCGCGCGCGGCTCGTGCGTTGGCGGCAGGCAACCAAGTGCTGCCACATCGGCGTGAAACTGATTGGCGGTTTTTTCCGTGACTTTGCGGATGGCGTCGTTCAGCGCCATGCCGGGGAAATCCCGCGCCGCGCGGTCGTTGATCTTGTCGTCGACGTCGGTGATGTTGCGGTCATAAGTAACGTGATCCGGCCCGTAGATATGCCGCAGCAAACGGAACAGCACATCGAATACGATGACGGGGCGCGCGTTGCCGATATGCGCGAAGTCATAGACCGTCGGCCCGCACACATACATGCGCACGTTCGCGGAATCGAGCGGCGTGAAGACGCGCTTCTCCCTCGTCAGCGTATCGTAGAGCTTCATCTCCATAGACGTCGCACCCTTAAGCCTTGCGGCCGGGTCGTCCCATGATCTCGATTGAGAAAAGACGGCTCCAGCCAGCGAATCGCTAGCTAATAATCTCGCGGCAAATGCCGAAAATGGCGAGAGAACCGTTCATACGCGGCACCATGATCCAGCCAAGGGCGTGGCGTCAAGGCCGCAGGCGCCTGTTTTCGCAGCCAAAACTGGCCGGCGGAACACGCAATGGCGGCGTAGTTAATCATTCTTAACTCTTTGGGCTTATCCGTGTAAGCGCGTCTCCTTCGCGAACACGGTGCACCATGAAAATTCCATCCATGCTTTCCGTCTGCATCCTGCTGCTCTCGGCCGCGCCTGCCCTCGCCGACAGCCGCGTGTTCATCATCGCCAACCAGTCCGCCGGCTACGGTGTCGATAAATGCCTCGCGGGCGGCGAAAAATGCGGCGCATCGGCAGCACGCGCCTATTGCCAGTCGCGCGAATTCGCGCAGGCCACTTCATTCCGAAAGGTCGACCCCGACGAAGTGACCGGCGCGGTTCCGAAATCGGGCGGCGCGAATTGCGGTCCCGGCGGCTGTGGCGAATACGTCGCAATCACCTGCCAACGCTGATCGTTCCAGGTTCCTTTCATGTTCCCTGCCATATCCCCGCCCCGGTTTGGGCGTGACCTCGCCGCTGGAAGCAGTTAAGTGAAGCATCCGTGGCCGGTGAGCGGTCGCGTGCCCGGGTTTTGATCGTTTGCCTAAATTACTGCATCGAAGCTGGATTGTTTCCTGCGCTGCGCTTGTAACCGCGGCAACGGTTCAATGTGCCAATGCGCAGGGCTCGCCGCCCTTTTTCCAGCAGCAGCAGTCCGGCGCGAACAGCCCGATCTGTCAGCGGCTCGTCGGCCAGTTGTCGTCCATCGAGTCCGGCGCGTCAGGCGGCGACAGCGCCAAGGCGGATCAGATCCGCCGCTATGAGGACGCGCAGAACCGTCAGCAGCAGGAACTGGATCGCGTCCAGCAGCAGGCCAGAGGACTGGGCTGCGACAGCTCGGGATTTTTCTCGCTGTTCGGCGTCGGCAACTCGGAGAAATGCGGACCGGTCAATACGCGCATCCAGCAGATGCGTCAGAACCTCGACCAGATCAACAACAGTCTCGGCACGCTGCGCGGCGGCAACATTGGCGGCTCGGACCGCGACGGCCAGCGCCGCTCGGTTCTCCTGGCACTCGCGCAAAACAATTGCGGCCCGCAATACGCCAACGCCGCGCGCGATGGCGGGGGAAACTTCTTCCAGAGTCTTTTCGGCGGCAACGTCAATCCCGGAGGCGACTACGGCGCTGCGGGCGGCACGTATCGCACCGTCTGCGCGCGGACCTGCGACGGGTTTTATTTTCCGGTGTCCTTCGCAACCGTTCCGAGCCGCTTCGGCGAAGACGAGCGCACCTGCAAGGCGCTCTGCCCCAATGCCGAGGCGACGCTGTTCACCTTCCGCAATCCCGGCGAGGACATGAATCAGGCGGTCTCGATCGGCGGGCAGCCTTACGCGCAATCGCCGAACGCGTTCAAATACCGGCAAGCCTTCGACAAGTCGTGCAGCTGCCGCGCTGCAGGGCAGACATGGTCGGAAGCGCTGAAGAATATCGACGATCGCGGATCGATTGCGCAGGGCGATATCATCGTCACCGACGAGAGCGCAAAGAAGATGGCGCAGCCACCGCGAACGCCGGTCTCCGCTCAAAAGAAGGGAGCTGCGCCCGAAATCGCTCCGGCCGCACCCGCCGCCGATACGACATCGAGCGCGCCGCCCGCCTCCGGCAACAAGCCGATCCGCTCGGTCGGTCCGACGTTCATTCCGGCGCGCTAACCCTCGAACGCTTCGGCTGATCCCTTGCCCGCTTTGGTCACGAGCGCATCGTTCGGCTTCACGGGCGGCTGTCCGGAATCGCGGAATTTATTGACGATGGGATAGCGCCGGTCGCGGCCGAAATTCTTGCGCGTGACCTTGACGCCGGGCGCGGCCTGACGGCGCTTGTATTCGGCGACGTTCAACAGCCGCTCGATCCGCACAACCGTGTCGCGGTCGAAGCCCTCGGCAATGATCGACGCTAAAGTCTGTTCGCGCTCGACGAGGCGCTCAAGAATGCCATCGAGAACATCATAGGGCGGCAACGAATCCTGATCGGTCTGATTCTCGCGCAATTCCGCAGTCGGCGGGCGCGTAATGATATTCGGCGGGATCACCTCGCCTGACGGACCGAGCGCGCCGTCGGGTTTCCAGCTGTTGCGCAGCGACGACAATCGAAACACTTCGGTCTTGTAGATATCCTTGATGGGATTATAGCCGCCATTCATATCGCCATAGAGCGTCGCATAACCCACCGACATTTCGGATTTGTTGCCGGTGGTCACCAGCATCGATCCCGTCTTGTTGGACATCGCCATCAAGAGAACGCCGCGCGTGCGGGCCTGCAAATTTTCTTCCGTGACGTCGCGCGGCAGCCCCTTGAATGGCGCGCTGAGAATTGTCTCGAAGCCTTCCACAGCTTGCGCAATCGGCAGCACCTCGTATTTGAAGCCGAGCGCGAGCGCGAGCTTGTCCGCGTCGTCGAGCGAGACCTGTGCGGTGAACCGATACGGCAGCATGATGCCGCGCACTTTTTCGGCTCCCAGCGCATCGACCGCCATCGCCGCACACAGCGCCGAGTCGATACCGCCCGACACGCCCAGCAACACGCCGGGAAATCCCGTTTTGGTGACGTAGTCGCGCAAACCCAGAACACAGGCGGCATAGTCGGCCTTGTCGCCGTCGAGCAATGGCGCAACCGGCCCCTTGCAGGTCCAGCCACCCTCGCCCTTGGTCCATTTGAGCGTTGTGATGTTCTCGACGAACGACGGCAATTGAAACGCCAGCGAACGATCCGCGTTCAAGCCGAACGACGATCCATCGAACACCAGTTCGTCCTGTCCGCCGATTTCGTTGACATAGATCAACGGCAGATGTGACTCCGCGACGCGCGCGACCGACACCGACATTCGCATGTCGTACTTTTCGCGCGTGTACGGAGACCCATTGGGCACAATCAGAATTTCCGCGCCGGTCTCGACCAGACATTCGACGACGTTTTCGTAGTCGGCGGATTCCTCCATCCACGTGTCTTCGCAGATGGGAATTCCCACGCGCACGCCCCGAATGGTGACGGGGCCAGACACCGGCCCGCGCGCGAACACGCGCTTCTCATCGAACACGCCATAATTCGGAAGATTGACCTTGTAGCGGATCGCCGCGATGCGCCCGCCATCGAGCAACGCGCAGGCATTGTAGAGCTTGCCGTCATCAAGCCATGGCGTGCCGATCAGCATCGCCGGGCCGCCGTC
>JBBRGE010000176.1:0-5490 GCA_038241045.1 Hyphomicrobiales bacterium
AAAACATCACGCTCTTCGAGATTGGTCAAAAGCGCCGCAAGATCGCCTGCCTTGGCAATGACCGGCCCTGATGTCGCGCGGAAACCAACACCAAGTTCGCGCGCCACGATCTGCGCCAGCGTCGTCTTGCCCAATCCAGGAGGACCGACGAAAAGCACGTGATCGAGCGCTTCGTTACGCTTGCGCGCGGCCTCGATAAACACCGACAGATTGGCACGCGCTTGCTGCTGGCCAACGAACTCCGACAAAACTTGTGGCCGCAGCGACGTATCGCCGATATCGTCGGGGCGGCGTTCCGGCGTGACGATGCGTGGTGACGTCATGACGCGCTCACTTCGCCAACTCCTTCAGCCCGAGGCGAATGAGTTGCGCGGTTTCGGCCTTGTCGCCTGCGCTGCGCGAAGCCGTTGCGATGGCCGACGCCGCCTGCGGATGACCGTAACCTAAATTTACGAGAGCAGAGATCGCATCGGTGACAGGGCGAGGCGCACGATCTTCATCGACCGCGCCCGACAAGTGCACCAGTGCCGGATCGACGCTCGCGAATGCAGGCGCCTTGTCTTTTAATTCGGTGACGATCCTCTCAGCGACCTTCGGACCGACGCCCGGCGTTCGCGACACTGCCGCCTTGTCGCGCAGGGCAATTGCATTGGCGAGATCGGACGGCGGCAGCGTGCTTAACACCGCGAGCGCCACTTTCGCGCCGACGCCCTGCACGGTCTGCAACAGACGAAACCATTCGCGCTCCACGTCGCTGCGGAAACCGAACAGCTTGATCTGGTCTTCGCGCACATATGTTTCGATCGACAACACGGCAGCTTCACCGGGCGAGGGCAGCGCCTGTAACGTGCGCGCGGAGCAATGGACCTGGTAGCCGACGCCCTGCACGTCGAGGATCACATAATCTTCGCCATAAGAATCGATCAGGCCTTTCAGTTTGCCAATCATGCGCTGGCCGCTTTCAGCTTCAGCATGGCGCTCTGGCGGTGATGGGCATGCGTGATGGCGATCGCCAATGCGTCGGCGGCGTCGGGTGTTTGGGGATCGGCCTTCGGCAGGAGCATCTTGAGCATGACGCGAATCTGATTCTTGTCTGCATGACCCGTGCCAACCACGGTTTTCTTCACCTGATTGGGTGCGTATTCGGCAACGAGAATTCCTGCCACCGCGGGCGCCAGCATGGCGACGCCCCGCGCCTGTCCAAGCTTGAGTGTCGATGCGCCGTCCTTGTTGACGAACGTCTGTTCGACAGCGGCTTCCATCGGCTGAAACTCGCCGAGAATTCGTGCCAGCCCTTCATGAATAGCAAGCAGCCGCTCAGCCAGCGCTAGCGTGTCGTGCGATTCGACCGAGCCGCAACCGACATAGATCAACCGGTTGCCCTCAACATCGATTACGCCCCAGCCGGTTCGGCGCAGGCCCGGATCGATCCCCAGAATGCGGACGGATTTGCGAATCGGCAAAGATGTCATTGCGGAATGATAGCCGAAACCTTGCTAAACGTCCGGCTCTCACAACAGCGTTCCTCGGAGGATCAGCAGCGCGGCGCTGAAGTAGATCATCAGCCCGGTCACGTCGACCAGGGTCGCGACGAAAGGCGCGGACGCGCTAGCGGGATCGAAGCCGATCCTTTGCATCGCAAACGGAAGCATCGAGCCCGCGACCGAACCGAACGTCACGACGCCGACAAGTGCCGCCGCCACCGTCAGCGCGACCAGACCCCAGTGTTCGCCATAATCGTAAATGCCAAGTTTTTGCCATAGCACTATCCGCACCAAGCCGATTGCGCCAAGCCCGGCACCGAGAATGAGACCGGTCGGCAGTTCGCGCAGCATCACCCGCCACCAGTCCGAAAGCTTCACATCGCGCAGCGCAAGCGAACGGATCAGCAATGACGTCGCCTGCGAGCCGGAGTTGCCGCCGGAACTCATGATGAGAGGAATGAAGAGAGTCAGCACCAGCGCTTTTTGCAGCTCCCCCTCGAAGTGCTGCATGACGCTTGCCGTCAGCATCTCGCTGATAAACAGGATAGCCAGCCAGCCGCCGCGTTTGCGGATCATGCCGCCAAGCCCGATCTGCATGTAAGGCCCTTCGGTCGCCGACATGCCGCCGAATTTCTGCACGTCCTCGGTGTTTTCCTCAATGATCGCGTCGATGATGTCATCGACGGTGACGATGCCGAGCAGATGACCCGCCTTATCGATAACCGGAACGGCGAGTAGATCGTGCTTAGTAATCAGCCGCGCCACATCTTCGCGATCGACCAATGGAAACGTCGTGATCGGCGCGGTTTCAGGCGCAAGCGTCAAAATTTTGGCGTCTGACTCTCCCGAGATTAGCCGCCGCAGCGTCACCGCGCCAACAAGACGCCGGGTGATCGGATCCAACAAATAGATCGCGTAGACGGTTTCGCGCGTTCGTTCGACCTGGCGAATGTGTTGCAGCGTCTGCTCTACGGTCCAGTCGCTCTGCACGCTGACAAACTCGGTTGTCATCATCGCGCCGGCCGTACTCTCGGGATAGGCGAGCAGCCCTGCGATCTCCCCTCGCGACACATCGTCGAGGCCTTTCAACAACTCGGTTTTCGCGGGGTCCTCGAGTTGGCGCACAATATCCGCCGCCATGTCGGCGGACATGCCCGCGAGCAACGGCGCTGCGACATAGCGAGGAAGCGCTTCGATGATCTCGGCGCCGAAATCCAGCTCGGGCTTGTCGAGAACCTCGACCGCCGCGTCACGCGGCAGCAGTCGCACGACGTCTGCGGCGTCCGACGGCTGGAGCTTATTGAGAATTTCGACAATATTGGCGGCGTGCTCGCCGACGAGACCTGCGGCCAAAATAGCCGCGTTGAAAGCGCCTTCACGCGCTGCGAGGTTATCGTCCATGGCTCACCTTCTAGTTCTGCCGGCAACGGCAGGGTCGGTGAGCTGGCTGGCGCTCTTAGACCACCGTGACCATTGTCGGCGCAATACGCGGACTGTCGCTTGGCATAGTTGGTTGGTTTCCAGTGATGAGCGCCGAACGCGAGCGAACGCTACCCTGCCGATGAAATGATACTTCGGAGCGACGACGTCAAGAAAAAATCTGACGAGCGATTAAAATAGCGCTCAGGCGCTCATCCTCGCGGCGAGCGCGTCCGAAATCTCGAAATTTGCGTAGACGTTCTGAACGTCGTCGTGCTCATTCAAAAGATCGAGCAGCTTGAACAGTTTCTCGCCCGTCTCGTCATCGACCGCGATGGTGTTTTGCGGCTTCCAGGTCAGCGCCGCCTTGCGCGGCTCGCCGAATTTCGCCTCCAGCCCCTTTGCGACGTCACGAAATGTTTCTTGCGACGCATAGATTTCGTGCCCGCTCTCGCTTGAGGCTACGTCGTCCGCGCCTGCGTCGATTGCCGCTTCCAGCATGGTATAGTCGCTTGCCGCCTTGCCGTCGTATTCGATGACACCGAGACGATCGAACATGAACGCGACCGAGCCGGTTTCACCCAGATTGCCGCCGGATTTGGTGAAATACGAGCGGATATCGGACGCCGCGCGATTGCGATTGTCCGTCAGCGCCTCGACGATCACGGCCACGCCGCCGGGGCCATATCCTTCGTAGCGGATTTCGTCGTAATTCTCGCTCTCGGTGCCGGTCGCCTTCTTGATTGCGCGTTCGATGTTGTCGCGCGGCATGTTCTCCACCCGTGCCGCAACCACGGCCGCGCGCAGACGCGCATTCATGGCAGGATCCGGAGTGCCGAGCTTGGCCGCCACGGTGATTTCCCGCGCCAGCTTGCCGAACAGCTTGGACTTCATCGCGTCCTGCTTGCCCTTGCGGTGCATGATGTTCTTGAACTGTGAATGTCCGGCCATGCAGAAGCTCACCTAGATGTGGGTTGGGTGCGGTTTGAGGTCGCAGCGTTGGCACCGACATCGTTAATGCCGATTGGCCAGCGGCGCGGGTTATAGGCCCGTAAAAAGCCGAAATCAAAGGCCAGCTTTTTGGGATGCTGGCGACGGGAATTTCTGGGTTGAAGGCCTTGGCCATTAACCATGAATTCACGCCGGAATGAGAGACTTCAGGCCTGTCACCTCAAACTCGGAACTCCCATGGCCTTTGGTCTTTTTCGCAAGCGCTTGGCTGAGCAGACCCCACTTGAGGCCGTGGCCGCCGTCATGCCTGTAATCGCCAATGAAGCGCCGAAGGTTCCAGTAGACGATTCGGCCCGAGAAATTCTCGAACTGCTTGAACTCGAACTTGTTGCGATGGTCCGCCAGCTCGAACGCGCGGCCAATTCTGTTGCAAGCGGCGCACAATCGACCGCCACCACCCTGTCCACGATTCGCCACCGCACCGAGGCGCTGACAGAGCGCTCGGGCGACGCCCAGATGACGGCCGAGACATTCTCACAGGCCGCAGAGAAATTCACGCAATCCGCCTATGGCATCGGCGCGCAGGTCCGCGACGCCAGCAAACTCGCGGATGAAGCCAGCGCCGCCGCACGCGAGGCTGGGCTCAACGTTGAACGTCTGCGCGAATCCTCTGCCGCAATCGGCAACGTCGTCAACCTGATTGCGAGCATTGCCAAGCAGACCACCTTGCTGGCGCTGAACTCGACCATCGAAGCCGCCCGCGCCGGGGCGGCTGGCAAGGGGTTTGCCGTCGTCGCCTCCGAAGTCAAAGCGCTCGCCGTCCAAACCCAAAGCGCGACGGAAGAAATCAAGAAGAAGATCGACGCGTTGCAGAAAGACGCAGCGACCTCATTCGACGCTGTCCATCGCATTACGAAAGCGATCGACGCTATCAAGCCGGTGTTCAAACACGTCAACGGCGCGGTGGCCGAACAGAACGAAACAACCGGTGAGATGACGCAGAATGCCGCGTCCGCTTCGCAGTTCATCGTCTCCGTAAGCACCAGCAGCGCCGAAATCGACAGCGCCACCAAGGAAGCCGAAGCCCACGGTGAAAATGTCGCGCAGGCGGGCAAGGCCGTGACGATGTTCGCCGAAAAGCTCAAAACGCGATGCGCGGTGCTGTTGCGCAAGGACGAACGCGCCGAGCGCAAAGCCGAGCGAATGCCGTGCCGGCTCCAGATCGAAATTTCAACGCGGTCGGTACCGATCAAAGCGGAGGTTTTCGAGATTTCGCTCGACGGCATCCTGATCGGTGGACCGAATGCCGAATCAATACCGTTGAGCGAAGTTTTGAAGGTCACGTTGCAGGACATCGGGACGTGTAATATGCGCGTGACGAACCGAAACGCGGCCGGCGCACAGGCCGAGTTTGTCAATTCCGATGCCATGCTCAAGGAACGCATCGAGGACAAGGTCTGGAGCATCCACGACGAGAACACAGAATTCGTCACCCGCGCCATGGAAGCCGGCGACGCGATGACCAAGATTTTCGAGAGCGCCGTGTCGCGCGGCGATGTCAGCATCGAGGATTTGTTCGACGAAAATTATATCGAGATCAAAGATACCGCTCCCGTGCAGCATCGCAACCGCATGC
>JBBRGE010000177.1:0-5458 GCA_038241045.1 Hyphomicrobiales bacterium
GCGACCGCCAAAGCCATCGAGGACTTCCGCAACAAATGCGCCAGCATGGTCACGCCGACCGAATACTACGAAGGCGTCGGCGCGCACGACAACGAGCATCCGTGGGCGTATATGAGCGCCGAGGAATTGCTGGATCGCGAAGTCGCCGACCCGGTCGCAAAGCGCTTTCTGAAAGTGATGGCGCGCTCCGACATCGCGACTGAGTGCCACAACACAAACGGCCTCAACGCTCTTAAGAACTTTGTGATGGATGTCGAGGGTTATATCGGCCTCTATTCGATTCAGAACGGCAACGAGCAACTCATTCATGGCCTCAAGAGCGAGATCGACGCTGACGTCCAGTTGAATCATCGTGTGCTGAAAGTCGGCCGGGCGGATTCGGGCCGCTACGCGATCAACATGATGAACGGCAAGGGGCCGGTGACAAAAGAGCACGATCTTGTCGTGATGTGCCTGCCGCATTCGTGGCTGACGACGATGCGCTGGGACGGCGAATTGCTGCGCCACTCCATGGTCAAGCACATCGCCTATTTCGACCGTCCTGCGCATTATCTGCGTGTGTCAATCCTGTTCGACGAGCCGTTCTGGGGCGAGAAAGTCCCCGGCGCTTGGTGGATGTCCGAAGCGTTCGGCGGCTGCTGCGTTTATGTCGAGGGTGCACGTCACGATGTCGGTAAGCTCGGTGTGCTCAACTGGCTGATCGCCGGATCCGATGCGCTGGCGTTCGCCAATCTCAGCGACAAGGAATTAATCGACGCCGCGATAAAATCGCTGCCGGCTTCATTCGGCGATGGTCGCTCGCATTTCATGGAAGGCAAGACGCATCGTTGGCTGTCGTCGGTGAATTGCATTCCGGGCGGATTGCCCGCGCGTGACGTCATGACCAATCATCATCCTGAGCCGCATGAGCATCCGGGGTTTGTCGTGGTCGGCGATTATCTTTTCGATTCGACCCTCAATGGATTGCTCGACTCGTCCGACGCCGCGACCGATATTATTCTCACGCAGATGATGAAGCTGCGTTATGAGCGCGGCGAGGGCGGTAACATTCCGTCGGACAAGATCGACCGCGCCTATTTCGATAATTATCGCAACGTCGGTCCTTATGGCGACGTCTGGAGTCAGTTCACCGATCCGGCCTATTTGACGAATCTCATCAAGATCGTCTGGAACAGGGCAAAGGGCTACAAGCTTCTGGTTGCGGGTTCTGCGAGCGGCGAATTGGTCGGCGCACTGCGTGATCGCGGTATCGACGCATGGGGCATCGAGAGCAATCGTTATATTCACAGCAAGACGCCGAAGGCGCTGCGCAAATACAACAAGCTCGGCTCTGTCACGAAACTGCCATTTAAGAAGGGCGAGTTCGATTTCGTGTTTGAGACCAGCCTGTGTCATCTTTCCGAAAAGCAGGTGGTGCGCGCGGTGCGCGAAATCAACCGTGTCGTCAAGACCGGGTTCGTGTTTGGATCAATCACCAGCGACATGATGCCTGCGCTGATCGACAAATACGATCTGCTGCGCGGCGTGAAGAAACTCGGGACGTGGTGGGAATGGTCCGAAATGTTTTTCGGCAACGGCTTCGACCTGTCGATGCATCGCCGCGATTGCACCGACGAAGTCTGGGCAGCGACGCTGGCGGCCAACAAAGGACCGGGCCACTGGTACGCCGACGCCGACAGTTTGCGCTATTCGTTCTTTGACAAGATCGCTGCCGACGATTAATCGCTTACGACTTACGCGGTCATTCCGGCCACGCAGCAACGGTTTGTTTGATGCCGACTAGGCAGCCTCCATCCGACAGCGACAAACCGACGCAGCCACCTCTTGATGAGGAAGCCGCTCGGCTCGCTTTGGCTGCGGAAGAATTGCCGCCGCCCGATCCGAACGAAATCGACGACGATGACGACGATGAGGATCTTGTCGTCTATACGGCGGGTCAGGCCGCCGGCGCGTTCGCGACGATCTGGCGTTTTACCTGGCCGCACATGCGGCAGTACAGAACCTGGCTTGTTTTCGTCGGCATCGGATTGTTCGTCGAGACGTTGTTCAACGTCATCATGCCGCTCAGTCTGAAATATCTGATCGACGACGCGCTCGGTGAAGAAGATTTCCAGGCGCTCTACACTATTCTGACGGTTCTGGCCGCTGCCGGTATCATTACCTCGATCGTTGCTGTTTGGTACGAGCGCTGGGATGCGCGTCTTGCGGCTGCGACGATCTCCGACGTCCGTGCTAGGCTGTTCGATCATGTGCAGAGTTTGCCCGCGGCTTTTTTTGGAAAAACCAAGCGCGGTGAAATTCTCGCGCGATTTTCCGTCGATATGGCGGGATACGAATCCTCGGTCAAGACTTTCGCCAATGGTGCGGTGCTGCCGTTTCTTGAACTGATAGCCGGTATCGGCCTGATGATCTGGCTGAACTGGCAACTCGCAGCTGTCGCGTTGCTAGTTTTTCCGATCACGTTGATCGGTCCGCGTCTTCTCACGCCGAAGGCCGTGCAGGCGAACTACGAGCAGAAGGTCAACGAATCTGCGATTTTGGGCGTGGTTCAGGAAAACATCGGCGCCCAGATGGTGGTGAAGGCGTTCGGCCTGCAGCGGCGTGCGCTCGGCTGGTTCACGTTACGCAATCAGGCCGCGCGTCGCTCGATGGCTGACGCGACCTTTCTCTCCACCATGGTGGAACGCACCGTCACGATTTCGGTATTATTGTTGCATCTCGTCGTGCTCGCCATCGGCGCTTATTTGGCCACCATCGGCAAAATTTCGATAGGCACATTCGTCACCTTCGAGAGCGCGTTCTGGGAAATTTCTTACAACATCGCGCATCTGATGCACTTCATACCGGTTGCGATTCAGGCCTCGGCGGCCGTGCGGCATATGGAAGAATTGCTCGACGAGCCGACGCGCGGCGCGGATCGCCCCGGCGCGCCGGACATGCCCCGCATTACCAACAACATCACATTCGATCGCGTCAGTTTCAAATATGAAGGCAGCGAGGCGCAGGTGCTGGACAGCCTGACGCTGAAGCTCGAAGTTGGAAAACGCATTGCCATCGTCGGCCCGAGCGGTTCAGGCAAGAGCACGCTTCTCAATCTCATTCTGCGCCTTTATACACCGACTGACGGCAAGGTGACGATCGACGGCGTCGACATCCGGCGCGTCACGCGCGATTCACTTCGCAATAGCATGGCAGTAGTGTTTCAGGAAAACATGCTGTTCAATTTGTCACTGCGCGAGAACATCCGCCTCGGCAAGGAAGGCGCAAGCGACAAGGAAGTGGAGGAGGCGGCGAAGAAGGCCGAGATCCATCGCTTCATCATGACGCTGCCGGACAAATACGACACCGTGGTCGGCGAGCGCGGCGACTCGCTTTCGGGCGGTCAGCGCCAGCGTATCGCAATCGCGCGTGCGATCATCCGCAATCCTTCCGTGCTTCTGTTGGACGAAGCAACGTCCGCGCTCGATCAGACGACCGAGGCCGCGCTCAATGCAACGCTGTTGAAAGTCGCCAAGGGCCGCACCCTTATCTCGTCGACACACCGGCTCACATCTGTCGTCGAAATGGACGAGATTATCGTTATCAGCGGCGGCAAGGCTATCGAGCGCGGCACGCATGCCGAACTGCTCGCGAAAAAAGGGATGTATGCGCAATTATGGAGCGATCAGCTTCACAAAAAGCATGAGCCAGTCGATGCCGACGGCGATGAGGACGACGACGATTGAGTTGTCTCAGAAATTCGCGGGCCGGTGGCTCGCTGCGATTTCACGAAGATTTCTGATCGCGCCGAGACCGAACCTCACGGCGAAACGCGTCCAGCGGCGCATATGCCACACGAGTCCTGTGTCGATCGCCATCGCGCGCAGCGAGTAGGCTTGCCTAATCGAATACTCGTCGCAGACGTGTTTTTCCGGATCGTCGTAGAACTGCGAAATCTTCGCAGTGTCCATACCGCCGGTGGCAAGCCAATTCGGGATGTAGTTACAGAGTCGTTCGACATCCGTGTAGGCTTTGTAAGTGCCAGTGCCCGCAGCGGGGCAAGACGTTGAGAATGCATCGCCGATAAGAACGATTCCCGGCTGCTGGTGTCCGTGGGTGACGTAGAGGTCTGCAGGCCGGATTTTCACCGGGCCTTCCACTTTGAAATTGCCAGTCAGCGCGCGCAGGTTCGGCATTACTTCGGACATGGCGGTTTCGGGTGCGTGGCGCATTCGGCTCAGCCACGGATCATCCATGGTGCGATAGACCATCAGATTTGCACGCATCGCGCCGGGTATCGGGAACAGACTCAAATAGGAGACGAGCGAAGCCGAATCCTCGGTGAAATAAGTGAGCGCAGGAAATCCGAAGTTCTGGCTCCCGTCCGGCACGACATTGAATCCGATCGTGATCGAATGACATGGGCTGATGATCTCGCGCTCGATGCCGAGTGTGTGGCGCAGACTGAGCGCCAGGCCGCTGGCAAGAACGACGAGCCGGGCCGATATGTCTTCGCCGTCCGAGACCGAGACGATCTGGCGATCGGGGCTCGTCACAATCGATGTAACTTTGCCTTCGACAAATTCGACACTGGGCGGAATGCCGCGGCGCATGGCGTTGACGAGATCGTCGTAAAGCAGGCCGTGCTGGTCGCTCGGCTTGTTTCCAGCATCCGGCCGAGCCGTGCGGTCCACGCGTAGCCGTCTTGCGCGGACGATTTCCGGATTGCGTCGTAAAGACCGAGCTTGTGGAGAACGCGAAGCTGCGAGCCGCCGATCTTCTCGCAGCGGAAGTCGGGAGGGTAAACCTTGTGCGGATCGATCAGGATGGTCGAAATGCCGGCGCGGCCGAGCACTGCCGCTGCGGATGATCCCGCCAGGCCACCACCGATGATCGCAATGTCCGCCTGACGCATGTATGTGGTCCCTTTTTCGACGAATTAGCATGGGTGCGACAAAACGACTAAAGCTTGAACGAAATAGGGTGAACGGTATCTAAATGCCCGCGCGGAAACATTAGCTTTGTTCAGGAAGGAGCACAGCATAAACGTTACAAGCTATTGAATTATATAAGAAATATCCCATATTGTGGCATAAGCGCTGCCCGGGCGTTGTGGAGTTCGAAATCGAGCGATTTCCTGACGTGTTTCGACCGCAAATTTCGAGATGGAATTCCGATAGTGCGACGCTGAATTGCTGGCGCTGGGATTCGCGGCGCCGACTCAAGCCGGAGCATTCTGCCTTCGCGGGAGTGCCAGAAGTGGCTCTCTCGCACGGGCTTTTCGCATGTCGTTTAGCCTTGACTTGGCATGGGTCGGCTACTACAACCCGGCCACTTCACGACAGGCGGTGAGCTTCCTCGCGTCGGAACGGATCACCTTTTCGCTCTCTGGTTCTCCAGCGGGATGAAACGGCACCAACCTCGACGAATGTCGCTCAAACGCTGTCGGCACTAAGCCAGGCAATGCCAGGACGATCTT
>JBBRGE010000178.1:0-5446 GCA_038241045.1 Hyphomicrobiales bacterium
CTGCTACCCGAAGACGGTCACAAGATGCCGGCCTTCGTGAATCTTCAGCAGTATTACGCCGAAGCCTTTCTGGTCGACCGCATTCAGGAATTGCCGCGGATCGATCTTCGCTGGCGGAACAAAGTGATCGGCATCGAGCAGCGCAACGATCACGCGCTTCTTGCAATTGCCACGCCCGATGGGACATTTCATCTGAAGGCCGATTTCGTGGTCGCCTGCGACGGTGCGCGCTCGGCGTTGCGCGGATTTGTCGGCGCGGAATTCGCCGGCGAAACCTTCGAGGATCAGTTCCTGATCGCGGACGTCAAGATGACCGCGGAGTTTCCAACCGAGCGCTGGTTCTGGTTCGATCCGCCGTTTCATTCCGGACAATCCGCATTGCTGCATCGCCAGCCTGACGATGTCTGGCGCATCGACCTTCAACTCGGTCGCGATGCCGATCCTGCCGTCGAGCGACTGCCGCAGAATGTCCGGCCGCGCATCGAACGCATGCTCGGACACGGCAAGTTCGAATTCGAATGGATATCGATCTACAAATTCCAGTGCCGGCGAATGCAGCGCTTCGTGCACGAGCGCGTCATCTTCGCGGGCGACGCGGCGCATCAAGTTTCGCCATTCGGAGCGCGCGGCGCGAATTCGGGACTTGAAGACGCCGAGAACATCGCGTGGAAGTTATCGCTCATTTTGAACGGCGACGCGCCAATGTCGCTGCTCGACAGTTACGAGAGCGAGCGCAGCGCCGCCGCTGACGAAAACATCCGCGCCTCCACCCGCTCGACGGATTTCATCGCGCCGCATTCTGCGCAGGAGCGCCGCATGCGATATACCGTGCTGCGGCTTGCCAAGGAGGCCGATTTCGCCAAGCGCATGGTCAATGGCGGACGTCTTTCGACGCCATCGATCTACGAGACGCCGCTCTCGACCGGCGATTCCGACATTTGGCGCGCGGGGCCGCGTCCCGGTGCCCATATGATCGATGCGCCGATGACGACGGCAAGCGGACAAGGTATCTTCCTTACCGAAGCGTTCAAATCGGCAGGCGGGCGCTTCGTGCTGCTGGAAACCGAAAGCAGTGCGGACATCGATGTATCTGGATGCTATCGCATTTGCATCGGCTCCGCTGCGCCGCTGCGCGACACCTCCGGGTTATTTGCAGATCGCTACGATGCCTCACACGGGTCAGCCTATCTGTTGCGGCCCGACGGCTATGTCGCCGCGCGATTCAAACATCCAACGGCTGCCGCAGTGCAGGCGGCAATCGCACGCGCTAGCGGAATGGCGCAGGTGATGCCATGACGCTATCGACCCAATCCAATTTCGCCGATCCCGACGCCGCGTATCGCATCGTGGTCGAGGCGCATCGCGGCCTCGGCGACGAGGACAGCGCTCTTTTGAATACGGCGCTTGTTCTCATCCTCGCCAACCATATCGGCGATCCAAACGCGCTCGGCGATGCGATCGATTTGGCGAAGCGGCGGCTGCTCAATAATCAGAACAACAAGGACGGATCATGACCGCCAAGGAAACCAAGGGTTTTGCGTCCACGACGGACATGACGGAGAAGGCAATCACTTTCTCCGAAATCGGTCCGGATATTTATGCCTTTACCGCGCAAGGCGATCCGAACACCGCCGTGATCGTCGGCGATGACGGCTGCATCGTGTTCGATGCGCAGGCTACACCGGCGATGGCCAACAGCGTGATTGAGCGCGTGAAGACCGTGACCGATAAGCCGATCAAATATGTCGTGCTGTCACACTACCATGCCGTGCGTGTGCTCGGCGCGTCTGCCTACATGGCGCAAGATGTTATCGCATCCGACGAAACCCACCGCCTTATTGTGGAGCGCGGCCAGCAGGACTGGGATTCCGAATTCGGCCGCTTTCCACGATTGTTTCGCGACGCCGAAAGCATTCCTGGCCTGACCTGGCCAACACTGACTTTCGAAACAGGCATGACACTCTATCTCGGGAAACGCGAAGTACAGCTCATGCATCTCGGCGCGGGGCATACGTCGGGCGATATCGTTGCGTGGATTCCCGACGCGCAAGTCATGTGTTCCGGCGACTTGATCGAATATCACTCGGCCTGCTATTGCGGCGACGCCATGCTGCGCGAATGGCCAATGACACTCAACGAAATTCGCGATTTCAATCCGAAAGCCGTCGCGCCCGGGCGCGGCGATGCGCTGAAAGGCACATCGACCGTGAACGAGGCGATTTCCATGACGCGCGATTTCGTCGGCTCGCTTTATAGCGCGGCGGAATTGTCCGTCGCGAAGGGCCGCACGCTGAAGGAAACCATGGCCGCGACGCGCGAAGTGATGGACCCGAAGTTTTCGAAATTCGCGATCTACGAACACTGCCTGCCGTTCAACGTGTCGCGTGCATTCGACGAAGCATCCGGGATCGAAGACCCCGTGATCTGGACCGACAAGCGCGACCTTGAAATGTGGGCTGCCCTGCAAGGAGGATAGAATCATGAACATCAATACCGCTCCGGGCGTCGTCAATCGCAACAGCGTGAACGTTACGCCGGGATACATGTCCGGCTTCGGCAACAGTTTCGAGACCGAAGCCCTGCCCGGCGCATTGCCCATCGGCCGCAACTCTCCGCAGCGCTGCGCTTACGGACTTTATGCCGAGCAACTGTCCGGCTCACCGTTCACCGCGCCGCGCGGCACTAATGAGCGCTCATGGCTCTATCGCATCCGTCCCTCGGTTCGCCATTCCGGACGTTTTGCGAAGGCCGATACGAAATTCTGGCGGACTGCGCCATGTTTAGAGCACGACATCCCGATTGCGCAGTTGCGCTGGGATCCATTACCGATGCCGAAGGACGACCAGACATTCCTGACGGGTGTTCGCACCATGACGACCGCCGGCGATGCCAACACGCAGGCCGGCATGGCGGCGCATATTTATCTCATCACCAAATCGATGGTGAATCAGAATTTTTACAACGCCGATGGTGAACTTCTGTTCGTGCCGCAGGAAGGCAATCTGCGGCTGGTCACCGAGTTCGGCATCATCGATATCGAGCCGGGCGAAATCGCGATCATTCCGCGCGGCGTCAAGTTTCGCGTCGAGATTCCATCAGGCCCGGCGCGCGGCTATCTGTGCGAGAATTATGGCGGCGCGTTCACGCTGCCGGAGCGCGGACCTATCGGCGCGAATTGCCTTGCCAACTCGCGCGATTTTCTGACGCCGATTGCCGCCTATGAGGACAAGGACACGCCGACCGAACTGTTCGTCAAATGGGGCGGCACGTTATGGATGACCAAGCTGCCGCACTCGCCCATCGATGTGGTGGCGTGGCACGGCAATTACGCGCCTTACAAATACGATCTGCGGACATTTTCTCCCATCGGCGCTATCGGCTTCGATCATCCCGATCCGTCGATTTTCACGGTGCTGACGTCACCGTCGGAAACAGCAGGCACGGCGAATATCGACTTCGTGATTTTCCCCGAACGCTGGGCGGTTGCGGAAAACACCTTTCGGCCGCCGTGGTACCACATGAACATCATGTCGGAGTTCATGGGGCTGATTTACGGCGTGTACGACGCAAAGCCGCAGGGTTTCGTACCCGGCGGCATCAGCCTGCACAATTGCATGTTGCCGCACGGGCCGGACCGTGAAGCCTTCGATCACGCCAGCACAATCGAACTGAAACCCGTGAAGCTGACCGGCACGATGGCCTTCATGTTCGAGACGCGGTTTCCGCAGCGGGTAACCGAATATGCGGCGACCACACCGGCGCTGCAGGATGATTACGCCGATTGCTGGCAGGGGCTCGGCAAGCGCTTCGATCCGAACAAGCGGTAACGCAAAAAGTTAGTCAGCTCCGAGATAAGCGGCACGCACTTTTGGATTGGACAGCAGATCCTTGCCGCTGCCTTCAAGCACGATATTGCCGGATTCCAGCACGTAGCCGCGATCGGCAATTTCCAAAGCGGCGTTGGCATTCTGCTCGACTAGCAGGATCGTCACTCCTTCGGTTCGCAACGACGCAATCGCTTCGAGAATCTGATCGACCAGCGTCGGCGATAATCCAAGCGAAGGCTCATCGAGCAGAAGAAGTTTCGGCTTGCCCATCAGTGCGCGTCCGATGGCGAGCATCTGCTGCTGGCCACCCGACAGGCCTTCGGCGGCGAGATGCCGTTTTTCGTAGAGAATTGGAAACATCCCAAAGACGCGATCGCGGTCGCTCTCGATGTCCTTATCGCGCCGCATGTAGGCTCCGAGCCGCAAATTGTCCGTCACGGTCAGCGGACCGAACACTTGCCGGCCTTCCGGCGACTGTGTCATGCCGCGCGCGACACGGCGGTGCGAGGGAAAGCGTTCGATGCGCTCGCCGCAGAAACTGATCTCGCCGGCCGTGATCGGCTGCACGCCGGACAGCGCGCGCAACAGCGTTGTTTTGCCCGCGCCATTGGAGCCGATCAGCGCCACCACTTCGGCGGCCCGCACCGAAAGACTGACGCCGCGCAAGACTTCGATTCGTCCATACGCGCTATGAAGTTCGGTGACTTCAAGCACGTGCCGCCTCCTGTGCGCCGTGTTTGCCCAGATACGCCTCATGAACAGCCGGATTGTTGCGCACCTCGTGCGGCGTTCCCTCGGTCAGGGGCTTGCCGCGATTCAAAACAAGAATGCGGTCCGAGATATTCATGACGAGTTTCATGTCGTGCTCGACAAGCACGACCGCGATGCCGTTCGACGCTACTTTGCGAATAAGATCGTCGACTTCTGCGGTCTCAACCGAATTGCATCCAGCGGCAGGCTCGTCGAGCAACAGGACTTTCGGCTCAGCCGCGAGCGCGCGCGCGATCTCAAGCCGCTTGCAGGCGCCATAGGATAACGAACCGGCGAGCGCGTCAGCGCTTTCACCAAGTCCGACATCTTCGAGCAGCTTCAACGCCGCCGCGCGCGTGTCGGCATTCTGCCGCGTCACCGACGGCAGCCTGAACAGATCGGCGAACAGATTGCATCGCTCGCGCAGATGGCGACCGACCATCACGTTCTCCGCAGCTGTCATGCGCTGAAAAATCTGCAGGTTCTGAAACGTGCGCGACAGCCCGCGCGCGGCGAGATTGTCCGGCGGCAGCCCGGTAACGTCGTCGCCGCAAAGAGCAACCTTGCCGTGATCGGCGCGATAGAGACCTGAAATGACATTAAAAAGCGTGGTCTTGCCCGCGCCGTTCGGCCCGATGATGGAAAAAATCTGGCCTTCGCTCACCGAGAATCCGACGTCGTCGATGGCTTTGACGCCACCGAAGGAAATCCCGATGCCAGTTGCCGAGAGAATACTCATCCGCGCGCACCTGAAAAACGCCGGGACAATGTCGGCACGATCCCGTCACGCATGAAAATCATGGAGACGATGATGATGACGCCGAGCAGCAAATGTTCGTATTCCTGAAACACGGTCAGCACCTGCGGCA
>JBBRGE010000179.1:0-5398 GCA_038241045.1 Hyphomicrobiales bacterium
TCGAATGTTTGCGAGCCCGGGGCTTCGACCACAACCGCACGGGTGTTCGATTTGAAAAATGAGGCGATGCCAGCACCGATCAGTGGATCGAAATAGGTTGTCTCCACGCCATAGCGCTTCAAAAACCCGTCGCAAAAATTGCGGGTGGGGCGATACGCGCTGTCGATGACCAGCAAATGATCGCCGCTCTTTAAAACCGCGAGCAACGCCGTTGTGATCGCCGCAACACCCGACGGTGCAAGGCCGACGCCCGCACAGTTCGGGCCTTCAAGCGCCATCAGGGCCTGCTGCAGCGCCTTGGTTGTCGGTGTTCCATGGCGGCCATATTGAAACTCGCCGCGATGGGCGTGCAGATCTTCCGCGTTCGGGTACAGCACCGTCGATCCGCGCACGACCGGGGGATTGATGAAACCCTTTTGCGCCATTGTGTCGCGGCCTGACGTCACAAGTCCGGTTTGCGGCGTCAACGGCCTCTCAGCGCCGTCATCTTTGGAAGAACTCATGCGTTTGCCATAGAGTTTCAGAGAATGCGCAGGCGAATAGCATCGATCGGAAACGCCAGCGCCATTGTGGCCGATCAAGCGCAGTAAGCTGGTGGTGCCGGTGAACGTCAACCCCTTGACCCGGCACGAGGTCCGTTCTGTTATGCAGGCCAGACATTTAGCCGGAATCCGTACAAGGCCGATCGCGCGATCTGCGTTCACCGGCTGGCTTCCGCCCAGACCTTTCGGAAAGGCTTCCCCATGAAACAGTTTGTCGCCGGTTTTGCATTTGCTGCAGCTGTCTTGATCGCGCACGGCGCAGTCGCTCAAGCTCAGGACAAGCCGAAGGAGCGGGGGACGCTTCAGAACGTAAAGGATCGCGGCACGTTGTCCTGCGGTGTCAGCCAGGGGCTGCCGGGGTTCTCGGCACCGGACGACAAGGGCAATTGGGCGGGCCTCGATGTCGATGTCTGCCGCGCGATAGCGGCGGCCATCTTCAACGATCCGACAAAAGTGAAATTCGTGCCGTTGTCGGCGAAGGATCGCTTCACGGCGCTTCAGTCCGGCGAAATCGATGTGTTGTCGCGAAACTCGACGTGGACGCTGTCACGCGACACGTCGCTGGGGCTGAATTACACCGGCGTCAGTTATTACGACGGGCAGGGCTTCCTTGTCCGCAAGTCGCTCAAGGTCAATTCGGCACTCGAACTGAACAGCGCCTCGCTCTGCGTGCAGACCGGCACGACCAACGAACAGAACATTGCCGACTACTTCAAGGGCAACAACATGAAGTACGAAGTGATCGCGTTCGGCACCGCCGATGAGACAGTCAAGGCTTACGAGTCGGGACGTTGCGACGTGTTCACGTCTGATGTTTCGCAGCTCTATGCGGAGCGCCTGAAGCTTGCTGTGCCGGCCGATCACGGTGTGCTTCCGGAAGTGATTTCGAAGGAGCCGCTCGGGCCGGTCGTCAGGCATGGCGACGATCAATGGTTCGACATCGTGAAGTGGACATTATTTGCGATGATCAACGCCGAGGAACTCGCGATCACGCAGAAGAACGTCGATGAGATGGCAAAATCGGCCAAGCCGGAATTCAGGCGCATCTTCGGTCTTGATGGCAATCTCGGCGAACAACTCGGTCTGACGCCAGATTGCGTGCCGCGGCTCCACAAAGCCGTCGGTAATTACGGTGACCCGTTCGATCGTAACGTCGGTCCGGGCTCGCCGCTTGGCATCGCGCGGGGTTAGAACAAACTCTGGAATCAGGGCGGGATTCAATACGCACCCCCGATCCGCTGACGCATCATGGATGCTTCTGCGCGCAAACCGCCGCTGCGACTGGTCGCAAGGCTGCGGCGCGCGCTCGGCGGGCAGGCGGGCTGGTCCGGCGTTCTCATCCAGATCGCATTTTTGATCCTGCTGTTCGGGATCGGTTATGAGATCGTTGCGAATGCGCGCGCGAATTTGCAGGCGCAACGCATTGCATCCGGCTTCGGCTTTCTTTCCAACACCGCCGGCTTCGGCGTCAGTCAGGCGCTGATCCCGTATTCGGAGAGCGACACTTACGCACGCGTGTTTCTCGTCGGTCTCATCAACACGCTGGTGGTCTCGATCGTCGGCATCGTGTTCGCAAGCGTGATCGGTTTGGCGGTCGCACTCGGACGGCTGTCGCCCAACTGGCTGCTGTCGAAAGTCTCCAGCGGCTACGTCGAATTGATCCGAAACCTGCCGCTGCTGTTTCAGATTTTGTTCTGGTATCTCGCTGTGCTGGCAACGCTGCCGGGTCCGCGTCAGAGCATTTCGCTGTTCGGGAGCATATTCATTAGCAACCGCGGCTTCGTGATGCCGAAGCCCATTCCGCAAGAGGGTGTCGGTGTTTTTGTCGTTGCCGTTGCGATTGGCGTCGTCGCCTCGCTTGTCATGCGGGCCTATGCGCGGCATCGGCTATTCAAGCGCGGCGAGAAGCTGAAAATCTGGCCGTTCGTTGTTGCGATGGTTGTCGGTCTGCCGGTGTTGGCGGCTGTGGCGTTCGGTGCGCCGTTCGCCTTTGAGTTTCCGGAATTAAAAGGATTCAATTTCGCGGGCGGATCTCGCATCGTTCCCGAATTCGTCGCGCTGCTGCTCGCGCTATCGACCTACACGGCGGCGTTTATCGCCGAAATTGTCCGCGCCGGAATTCAGGCAATTTCCAAAGGCCAGATGGAGGCGGGGGCATCGCTCGGGCTGTCGCGTGGCGAAACGTTGCGGCTCGTGATTATCCCGCAGGCCCTGCGTGTCATTTTGCCACCGCTAACCAATCAGTATCTTAACCTTACTAAAAATTCGTCGCTTGCGGTGGCGATCGGATACCCCGATCTGGTTTCGGTCTTTGCAGGCACCGCACTGAGCCAGACCGGTCAGGCGGTCGAGATCATTGCGATCACGATGGGCGTGTATCTTCTGATCTCGCTGGTCACGAGCGCGATTATGAGTTTTTACGGCTGGCGGCTTGGCCGGAGCCTCGGCGCATGACCGACCGATCCGCGTCATCCTTCGTCAGAACCGAATTGACCGCGCCGCGCCGCGCTCCGGTGAAGACAACGGGGGTCGTCGGTTTTTTTCGCGAACGGATATTCAGCACGCCGTTCAACATCATGCTCACGATTGTCAGCGCGTTGGTGTTGTGGTTCACCATCGTGCCTGCCGTGAAATTCCTGTTGGTCGATGCGGTCTGGAGCGGGACAGATCGCACGGCGTGTCTGCAGGAAAAAACCGGTCACGTCGTCGGTGCGTGCTGGCCTTTCATTCAGGCCAAGTTCGATCAGTTCGTCTATGGATTTTATCCAGCAGCCGAGCGCTGGCGTGTCAATCTGACATTCGTGCTGGGAGCGCTGTTGCTGTTGCCGTTGCTCATTCCGCGCGTGCCCGCAAAGGCGGCCAATTCCGGATTGTTTTTCATCGCGTTTCCAATCGTCGCGTTCTTTCTCTTGCGCGGCGGCGGAATGAGCGGGTTCGGCGTGAGCTGGACGGCCAGTGCGCTATCGGCGTTAATCAATCTCGTGGGCGAGGCGGGCCTGGTGCTGTCGCGCATCGCGCAGGCGTCTGAGTTGTTCGGGCCTTTGCTCAGCGTGCTTGCCACTGCCGTGACGTGGCTCGCTCTAGCGGCGAGCTACATAATTCATCCCGCGATCTGGCTTCGCGATCAGATTCAGGCGAGTGCCAACCCGCTTTGGGCAGATTTCGCGGCGACGGCTGCTATCGTCTCGGGTTTGCTGTTTGTGCTGAACGGTCACATTCGCACCGGATGGCGTTCATTGATCATATGCGTCGTTGTTTTCGCAGGCATCGCCATCGTGATTGCCGTGATGCGTCTCGACCGCGGCGGCTTGCCCATTGTGGACACGCGGCAATGGGGCGGACTTCTTGTGACGCTGGTGGTGTCGATCACCGGCATCGTGGCGTCGATGCCCGTCGGCATTGCGCTAGCGCTCGGGCGCCGCTCTACCATTCCGCTGATCCGCATCTTCTCCATCACCTTCATCGAGTTCTGGCGCGGCGTGCCGCTGATTACGGTTTTGTTTTTTGCAACCTATATGCTGCCGCTGTTCCTGCCGGGCAATTTCACCATCGACGGACTGGTGCGGGTGCTGATCGGCATCGCGCTGTTTGCGGGCGCCTACAATGCCGAAGTCATTCGCGGCGGGTTGCAGGCAATTCCGCGCGGACAGCCGGAAGCCGCAAGCGCACTGGGGCTGTCGCACTGGAAGACCACCGGATTGATCGTGATGCCGCAAGCGTTGCGCCATGTCATTCCAGGTCTGGTCAACAGTTTCATCGCCCTGTTCAAAGACACCACGCTGGTGCTGATCGTCGCGATTTTCGACTTGCTCGGTCAATTGCGCGCCGCTTTCGCCGATCCGAACTGGGCGACGCCGACGACACTGTTCACCGGCTTTGCCTTCACCGGCATGATCTACTTCGTGTTTTGTTTTGCGATGTCACGCTATTCGCTGTTTGTCGAAAATCGGCTGAACGCCCACAGACAAGTCTGAGATCACATCATGAGCGACGCAATCGTCAACATATCGGGCCTCAATAAATGGTTCGGCGATTTTCATGTTTTGCGCGATATTGATATGTCGGTCGCGCGCGGCGAGCGCATCGTCATGAGCGGCCCATCTGGCTCGGGAAAATCTACATTGATCCGTTGCGTCAATGCGCTTGAGGAATTTCAGGAAGGCAAGATTGTCGTTGACGACATCGAGCTTGGCCCGAACTTGCGGCGTGTCGACGATGTGCGCCGCGAAGTCGGCATGGTGTTTCAGAGTTTCAACCTGTTTCCACACCTGACGGTTTTGGAAAACTGCACGCTGGCGCCGATCTGGGTTCGCAACATCCCCAAGAAACAGGCCGATGCCGCCGCGATGAAAATTCTGGAACGCGTTCGCATCCCGGACAAGGCCGATAAGTATCCCGGCCAGATTTCAGGCGGGCAACAACAGCGCGTTGCGATTGCGCGCGCATTGACGATGAATCCCAAAGTGATGCTGTTCGACGAGCCGACATCGGCACTCGATCCCGAAATGGTCAAGGAAGTTCTCGACACCATGGTGGATCTGGCGAAGGAGGGCATGACCATGCTGGTCGTGACCCACGAGATGGGCTTCGCCAAGGAAGTCGCCGACCGCGTAGTGTTTATGGATGCCGGTCAGATCGTCGAGGCGAACAGTCCGGACGAATTTTTCTCGAAGCCGAAACACGATCGGACGAAATTGTTTCTCAGCCAAATTTTAAGGTGATGCTCAATCTACCGGGTTATTGCTAACGAAGTGAAGCAATCCAGAAGCGACAAATGGATTGGTTCGTCGCAACGGCCTATCGCAACGTCGCCGCTCACGCCTTGGCGAACGGCACTTCAATCTTGCTTTTCCGTT
>JBBRGE010000180.1:0-5322 GCA_038241045.1 Hyphomicrobiales bacterium
CGGCACCTGTGGCGATCATGATGGTCGGCTTGCAGGGCTCCGGCAAGACCACTACCACCGCGAAGCTGGCGCGGCGGCTCACTCAGCGCGACAAGAAAAAAGTTTTGATGGCGTCGCTCGACGTCTACCGCCCCGCCGCGCAGGAACAGCTCGCTGTTTTGGGCCGCGATCTTTCGATCGAAACTCTACCGGTTGTCGCCGGTCAGAAGCCGCAACAGATCGCGCAGCGCGCACTGCAAGCCGCAAAACTCGGCGGCTACGACATCGTGCTGCTTGATACTGCGGGCCGCACCACGCTCGACGAAGAAATGATGCAGGAAGCATCGAGCGTGAAGACCGCGGCGAATCCTCATGAAGTGTTGCTGGTCGCGGATTCGCTGACAGGTCAGGACGCCGTTAATCTCGCAAAAGCGTTCGATGACCGCGTCGGCCTCACCGGAATTGTGCTCACCCGCATCGATGGCGATGGTCGCGGCGGCGCTGCATTGTCGATGCGTGCCGTCACCGGCAAACCGATCAAGCTCATTGGCACCGGTGAAAAAACCGACGCGCTGGAAGACTTTCATCCCTCGCGTATCGCAGGCCGCATTCTTGGCATGGGCGACGTTGTTTCGCTCGTGGAAAAAGCTGCAGCGCATATCGACGCCGAAAAGGCCGCGCGCGTTGCCGAGAAAATGCGCAAGGGCAAGTTCGATCTTGCCGACATGCGTGAGCAGTTATCGCAGATGTCCAGCATGGGCGGCATCAGCGGATTGATGGGCATGATGCCCGGCATCGCGAAAATGAAAAATCAAGCTGCGGCTGCAGGTCTCGACGACAAGGTGCTGAAGCGGCAAATGGCCGTCATTGATTCCATGACGCGCGACGAGCGCAAGAATCCCGACATTTTGAAAGCTAGCCGCAAAAAACGTATCGCCGCAGGCGCAGGCTTGAAGGTCGAGGAAGTCAACAAGCTGCTCAAGATGCACCGGAACATGGCCGACATGATGAAGGCTATGGGTCAGGGCAAGCGCGGCCCGATGGCGGGCATCGCGCAGGCCATGGGCATGGGCGGGGGAATGGGCGGCGGCATGCCGTCACCAGAGCAGATGAAGGAATTGGCGGCGAAGATGCCAGGTGGTCTTCCGCCGGGCGCATCGTTGCCGAAGGAGTTTCCCGGTCTTCAGGGGCTTAGAAAACCAACATTGCCGGGTCTTGGAAGCTTTCCGGGTCTCGGTAAGAAGAAGTAACGCAGACAAATTTTACGAACTCGAACACACCAACGGAGAACTAAAATGGCAGTCGTTATCCGCCTCTCGCGCGCAGGCACCAAGAAGCGCCCGGTCTATCACGTCGTCGTCGCCGATTCGCGCTTTCCGCGCGATGGCCGTTTCATCGAGCGTCTCGGCTATTTCAATCCGCTGCTGCCGAAGGACAATGAAGCGCGCCTCAAGCTCGACATGGACAAGGTCAAGGCGTGGATGGCCAAGGGTGCGCAGCCGTCGGACCGCGTGATGCGCTTTCTCGATGCCGCAGGCGTCAAGAAACGTACCCCGCGCAAGAACCCTGAGAAGGCCGTGCCACGCAAGGAACGCAAGGCCGCTGCCGAAGCCGCTGCCGCGGCTCCCAAGCCCGAGCCAAAGCCGAAGGCAGAAGCCGCGCCAGCGAGCTAATCGCTTCGCCGCGTGACGAAAGACGCACACATCTGCGTTGCGAGAATCGGTGCAGCGCATGGCGTGCGCGGCGAGGTGAAGTTGTGGCCGTTCACGCAGGATCCGATGGCGGTGCTGCATTATGGACCGCTCTCGACAAAAGACGGCGCGCGACAGTTTGAGGTCGCGCGCGCGCGGGTCGCAAAAGACCATCTTGTTGCGATGCTGAAAGGCGTCGCCACGCGCGAAGACGCCGAGCGCGTCAACGGCGTTGAGCTTTACATCGCTCGTGAGCAGTTGCCGGCGACAGATGACGGCGAGTATTATCATGCCGATTTAATCGGACTGCGTGCGATCAACGCGCAAGGCAAGGCCATCGGCAAGGTTCTGGCGATCCATAATTTCGGCGCGGGGGATATTATCGAGATCGCCCCGTTGCAGGGCTCGTCGTTATTGTTGCCGTTTACCAACGCGGTGGTTCCGACGGTCGATTTGGTGGCTGGCCATGTTGTAATTGTGATGCCGCCGGAGATCGAAGGCGACACGCCGGACCAAGCGGAAAGCTGAGCCATGTGGCGCGCAACCGTTCTCACGCTGTTTCCTGAGATGTTTCCAGGCCCGCTCGGCGTCAGTCTCGCGGGCAAGGCGCTCGCATCGCATTTATGGGAGTTCGAAGCGCGCGATATCCGCGACTCGGCAACTGACAAGCACCGCAGCGTGGATGACACGCCAGCCGGAGGCGGACCCGGCATGGTGTTTCGCGCTGACATCCTGGCCAAAGCGATCGACGCTGCAAACATAACACCCTACCGTCCACGCCTTCTGATGAGCCCCCGCGGCACGCCCCTTACGCAACAGCGAGTCGCGGCGCTTGCCGAAGGCCCAGGTCCGCTGATCGTCTGTGGCCGTTTCGAAGGCATCGACCAACGAGTCATTGATGCACGGTGTTTGGAGGAAATCTCGGTCGGCGACTACGTGCTGTCCGGCGGCGAGATTGCCGCGATGGCTCTGATCGATGCGTGCGTGCGCCTGTTGCCAGGCGTTATGGGTAAATCTGAATCGGGAACCGACGAAAGTTTTTCTGCTGGCCTTCTGGAATACCCTCAGTTCACCCGCCCGCAGGAATTCGAGGGCACTTCCATCCCGGACGTGCTGGTTTCAGGCGATCACGCCCGGATCGATGCTTGGCGGCACGCCGAGGCCGAGGCCCTGACAAAGGCCCGCAGGCCGGACCTCTGGGCCGTCAAAAGCGGCCAAAATGCCTCTCCAAAGCCTCCAAAGGCCGTCAGATAAGGGTGACAACCCGCCGGTGATCGCGTATATCGCGCCTCAATCCGTGCATGTGCTGGATACGAAATTTCGCGCAGACCCGTCAGGGCGCGCCGCCGATGGAGTTTTGCGATGGACATCATTCAAGAGATCAACAAGGAACAGCTCGAAAAGCTGTCCGCCGGAAAGACCATCCCGGATTTCGCGCCGGGTGACACTTTGATCGTCAACGTCAAGGTCGTCGAAGGTGAGCGTTCGCGCGTGCAGGCCTATGAAGGCGTCTGCATCGGCCGTCACGGCGGCGGCATCAACGAGAGCTTCACCGTGCGCAAGATTTCCTACGGCGAAGGCGTCGAGCGCGTGTTTCCGATCTATTCGCCGATGATCGACTCGATCAAGCTCGTGCGCCGCGGCAAGGTGCGCCGCGCCAAGCTGTATTATCTGCGCGGATTGCGCGGCAAGTCGGCCCGCATCACCGAAAAGCAGGAAGCCCGTCCGATCGCTTCGGGCGAATAAGCTCTCGCAAGCCAATGTTTCATGTGAAAAGCGCGGTTCGTCACCGCGCTTTTTCTTTGTCGCGTCAAAGGGCCAGCGCGACTATTTCTGATTTTGCGACAGCGGCGCGTTCATAATCCAGCGATGACCGAACGGATCGCGCAGGATAGCGGTGCGGGTTCCCCAAAATGAATGTGTTGGGGTGACTTCGCCCATGGCGCCGAGTTTGGTCGCGCGCGCGAACGTCGCATCGACTTCTTCCGCAGTGCTGAATTCGTGGCTGACCGACATCGTGACCGGCTCGCCGGGCAATGGACTGCGCGCCTTGCCGAACTCGAGGAAGGCATCGGACAGGAAAACCGCGCCCCCATTGATCTCAAGTTCGCAATGCATGATGCGCATACCGTCGATGGCGGGCATCAAGGCTTTCTGCTTGGCATCGAATACTGCGGCGTAGAACGCGACTGCCGCCGCTGCCGGAGAAACCGTAAGATAGGGCGCGACCGGCGGGCGTGAGGACATGGCGCACCCTTGCGTAAGCTATTATGTCCTCAAGATACTTTCCCCTGGATGTTTAAGCGAGTAAAAAGCCCGCGCAACTGCCAAGCGGCTATCAATTCGGACAATCAATATGGCGAAACCGACAACTCTCTACGACAAGATCTGGAACGATCACCTCGTTCACGAGGCCGATGACGGCACCTGCCTGCTGTACATCGACCGGCATCTTGTTCACGAGGTCACCTCACCACAAGCATTCGAGGGATTGCGCACCACCGGCCGCAAGGTCCGCGCGCCGAAGAAGACGCTCGCCGTCGTCGATCATAACGTCCCGACCACGGATCGCTCGAAGCCCAATCCCGATCCCGAGAGTGCCGAGCAGATCGCGGCACTGGCTGAGAATGCGCGCGAGTTCGGCGTCGAGTATTTCAACGAGCACGATAAGCGCCAAGGCATCGTACACGTCATCGGTCCCGAGCAAGGCTTCACGCTGCCTGGAACAACGATCGTATGCGGCGACAGTCACACGTCGACACACGGTGCATTCGGCGCGCTAGCCCACGGCATCGGCACGTCGGAAGTCGAACATGTGCTCGCCACCCAGACGCTGATCCAAAAGAAAGCCAAGAACATGCGCGCGACCGTCGACGGCAAATGGCCCGACGGCGTCACCGCCAAAGACATCATCCTCGCCATCATCGGCGAAATCGGCACCGCAGGCGGCACCGGCTACGTACTCGAATATGCCGGCGACGCGATCCGCGCGCTGTCGATGGAAGGCCGCATGACGGTCTGCAACATGTCGATCGAAGGCGGCGCGCGCGCTGGCCTGATTGCGCCGGATGAAAAGGCATATGAATTCCTGAAGGGCCGCCCGATGTCGCCGAAGGGTGCCGACTGGGACAAGGCAATGAAATATTGGCACACACTACGCACCGATGACGGTGCACATTTCGACGCCGAGATCAGGCTCGACGCAGCGAAATTGCCGCCGATCGTGACATGGGGCACATCGCCCGAAGACGTCGTCTCGATTTCTGGCGCTGTGCCCGATCCCGCGAAGATCGCCGACGAAGCCAAGCGCGTCTCCAAGCAACGCGCGCTCGACTATATGGGTCTGAAGGCAGGCACGAAGATCACCGATATCAAGCTCGATCGCATCTTCATCGGCTCATGCACCAATGGCCGCATCGAAGATTTGCGCGCGGTTGCCAAAGTTGTTGCCGGCCACACCGTGAACGGCAATCTCAACGCGATGATCGTGCCGGGTTCTGGTCTCGTAAAAGAACAGGCGGAAGCCGAGGGTCTCGACAAGATTTTCATCAAGGCTGGATTTGAATGGCGCGAGCCGGGATGTTCGATGTGTCTTGCGATGAACCCCGACAAGCTGTTGCCCGAGGAGCGTTGCGCGTCTACGTCGAACCGC
>JBBRGE010000181.1:0-5305 GCA_038241045.1 Hyphomicrobiales bacterium
CTACCTTGGAATCCTTAGCACAATCCGCAATATATTCGGTGCCAATTCCGCGATTGCAAATGCCCGAAAAACCCGCTGTCACCGATCTGGGCCGCCCCGTTGCAAAGTCATTCTTTGCGCGGAGCGTCCATAAAGTCGCGCCGGATTTGATCGGCGCAACGCTGCTGGTGAATGGCGTCGGCGGCGTCATCGTCGAAGTCGAAGCCTATCATCACACTGATCCGGCCGCACACTCGTTCAACGGACCGACGCCACGTAACATGGTGATGTTCGGGCCGCCCGGATTTCTCTACGTGTATCGGTCCTACGGCATTCACTGGTGCATGAATTTCGTTTGCGAAAAGGAAGGCTCCGCAAGTGCCGTGCTGGTGCGCGCGATTGAACCGACGTTTGGTATCGCGGCGATGCGGCGGCGGCGCGGACTGCACGACGAGCGCAATCTCTGTTCGGGGCCCGGCAAAGTGTGCGAAGCGCTCGGCGTGAGCGACAAACTCAACGGCAAGGCGCCGGATGCGCCGCCGCTGGAAATTTACGCGCGAATAAAAAAGCCCGACATCGTTACGGGTGTCCGCATCGGCATTTCCAAAGCAATTGAAATGCCTTGGCGCTACGGATTGCGTGGTTCACGGTTCATGAGCAAGCCGTTTTCGACGTAATGGCGAAACGGTGACGGACTTGGAATCGAAGGGCGGAACGGTGACGGATTCGGGGCGAATTTCCAGCGAGTCGGTCGTTGTCGCATTTGCATAGCTGCGGATACTGCGCCACGATTTTGCCGCGCATCATGCGTGGAGTGCATGGCAGAAAAAGTATGTCAGCCGCAAAAACGCGCATCCATCAAGATGAAGACACAACTGTCATTGCGAGGAGCGAAGCGACGAAGCAATCCAATTTCCTCAATTCCAAAGACTGGATTGCTTCGCTCCGCTCGCAATGACGAAAAAAATCACGCAGCACTCTTGAGACGATCCAGCGCTTCGAGAATTTTCAGCTTACGGGCTTCGGCCTCGTCGCGTTTCTCGCGCTGTTCGTCGATCACTTCTTCCGGGGCGTTGGCGACAAATTTCTCGTTTCCTAACTTGGCATCGACGCGCTTGATGTCGTCGTTGGCGCGGCTGAGTTCTTTGTCGAGACGAATTTTTTCCGCAGCAAGGTCGATGACACCTTTCAGTGGCAATGCTGCGACTTCGCCGCGTATCAGTAGCTGCACCGAACCGTCCGGCGCGCGATCCGCGAATGAAATCTCACCGAGCCGTGCGAGACGTTTGAGCACATCGCTCCATCGCTCAGCGCGTGACTTGATGTCTGCGGATGCGCCGACCAGCACCAGCGGAAACAGCGTTGCGACCGGCACATTCATTTCCGAACGCATCGAGCGAATTGAAGTTACGAGATCGATCACCCAGCCGATTTCATTTTCGGCGGCATCGTCGGCAAGGTCTTTGTAGGATGGCCACTGCGCCAACGCGAGCAGGCTGTCGCGCGGCTTGCCGCCTTCAACCGTCACCGCCCACAATTCTTCGGTGATGAACGGCATGAACGGGTGTAACAACTTGACGATTTCGTCGCGCGCCCACGCCACCATCGCCTGCGTCTCGGTTTTTGCAGGCGAGTCCGGTCCCATCATCACGGGCTTGGCGAGTTCGAGATACCAGTCGCAGTAAACATTCCAGACGAAACGATAGACGATGCCGGCGGCGTCGTTGAAGCGATAGGCCTCAACGGCTTCGGTGACTTCTCGAGCGGCGCGCGCGGTCTCGTGCGCGATCCATTTATTTAGCGTTTCCTTCGCTTGTGACGGATCGAAGTTTTGCGGCAACGTGCAGCCGTTCATCTCGGCAAAGCGTGATGCGTTCCAGAGTTTCGTTGCGAAATTGCGATAACCCTCAACACGCTGGGTCGAGAGCTTGATGTCGCGGCCTTGTGCGGCCATCGCGGCAAGCGTAAAGCGCAGCGCGTCTGCGCCGTAGTCGTCGATGATGCCGAGCGGATCGATGACGTTGCCCTTCGACTTCGACATCTTCGCGCCCTTCTCGTCGCGGACGAGCGCGTGGATGTAGATTTCGGGGAACGGCACGACTTCATTCAACGGAGCGTCAGGACGCTCCTTCTGCATGAAGTGAATGCCGATCATCATCATGCGGGCGACCCAGAAGAAGATGATGTCGAAACCCGTGACCAACACGTTGGTCGGGTAATAACGCTTCACATCGACATCGCTGTCGGGCCAGCCGAGTGTCGAGAACGGCCACAGCGCGGACGAGAACCATGTGTCGAGAACGTCTTCGTCGCGCCAAACTGCGAACTTCGTCCCGCCAGCATGATCAATTTTATCGATGGCCTCGATGTCGTTTGCGACAACTGAGATGTCATTCACGCCATAATACTTTCGCGCCAACTCAAGTGCCTCGGCTTCCGTCGAAGCCACGAAGTTTTCGAAAATTGGTTTGAATTGATTGCTACTACCTAGCAACACCACCCGATCGCTATCGATTTTAAAGCCATACCACGCAGGAATTTGATGCCCCCACCAAAGCTGCCGCGAGATGCACCACGGCTGGATGTTGTCCATCCATTCGAAATAGGTCTTTTCCCAATTCTTCGGCACGAACGATGTCTTGCCATTGCGCACGGCAGCGATCGCGGGTGCGGCCAATGTCTTGGCATCGACATACCACTGGTCAGTAAGATAAGGCTCGATCACCACGCCGGAGCGATCACCATATGGAACCGCATGCGTGTGTGGCTCGATCTTCATCAACAGGTGAAGTTTGTTGAGTGCAAGAACAACGCGCTGGCGAGCGACAAATCTATCGTCGCCGTCCAAGTCCGAAATGGTCTGATCAACCTGATTTATGAACGCATCTACAATGTTCGATTTGAACAAGAAGTTTCCAAAAAGCGATAACGTTCCGTCAGCGTTGAAAATACTTATCGGCTGTAACCCATGCCGCTTGCCTACTTCAAAGTCATTGAAGTCATGCGCGGGCGTGATCTTCACAGCACCCGTGCCCTTTTCAGGATCGGCGTAGTCGTCGCCGATGATCGGAATGCGACGACCGACCAGCGGCAGGATAACGAACTTGTCGATCAGATGCTTTAGCTTCTCGTTGTCGGGATGCACGGCCACGGCGGTATCGCCGAGCATCGTCTCAGGTCGCGTGGTTGCGACGGTGATATGTGTCGATGCATCGTCCGGATTGAAGACGACACCCTCAATTGGATATTTGAAATAATACAAATGCCCGTTCGGGTTTCGATCCAACACCTTGCCGAGCTTCACGACGTCCAGCGGCTCTTCGCCGCCGCGCGTCCATTTGAAACTGCCGGTGCATTCAATCTGCTGCACTTCCAAATCCGATATTGCGGTCAGCAATTTCGGATCCCAATTCACAAGGCGCTTGTCCTTGTAGATCAGGTTGCGGCCATCCGGCCCTTTGGTGTTGTAAAGTTCGACGAACGCCTTGGTGACGGCGCGGACCATCTGGTCGTCCGGCGATCCATCGCCCATCGTAAATCGCTCGCGCGACCAGTCGCACGATGCACCAAGACGCTTGAGCTGGTTGACGATGACGCCGCCGGATTCGGCCTTCCATTGCCAGACGCGTTCAAGAAATTTCGCGCGGCCCATGTCGCGGCGGCCCGGCTCTTGCCGTTCCTGCAATTGCCGCTCCACCACCATCTGGGTCGCGATGCCAGCATGATCGGTGCCGGGCTGCCACAGCACATCGCGCCCGCGCATGCGCTCGAAACGACACAGAATATCCTGCAGCGTGTTGTTGAGCGCGTGGCCCATGTGCAGCGACCCGGTGACGTTCGGCGGCGGAATCACAATCGTGAACGGCTTGGCGTCGCGCCGCTCGGGCCGTCCGGCCTTGAACGCGCCCGCGTCTTCCCACGCGCGGGAAATACGTCCCTCAATTTCGGCAGGCTGATAGTTCTTCTCGATCATGGCGATGCAATCGGAATGGAAGCAGCAAAGATGCCGCAAAGGCGCAATGCGCTAGAAACCGCTCCGTGCGCATCAAGTCAACATTGAAAAATGGAGGCTTTTAGAACTTCGGGAGGATCAGCGCCCGCGCGACACGCGCTCGATCTCGGCCTTGACGATCCGTTCCACCATATTGGGCAGATTGTCGTCGAGCCATGATTTCAGCCTCGGGCGCAGCATCTCCTTGACGAGATCCTCAAGAGTGCGCGCATTGTTGCTCAGAACCGTGGTGGCAAGCGCATTGAAGGCCGACTCCACCGCCGAAGCGGTCGTGCTGGACAGCATCTCGGCGCGCGGCAGATTTGACGGCGCGTAGGATGCCGCGCTCGGCACCGGCGTCCTTTGCGAGGGAGCCTCGGTGAACTCGAGATCGTCATCCGGCTCAACGCGCTGGAACGTGGCGGCAGGCAATTCCGGCATTGCCATCTGTTCGGTCAGATCGAATACGTCGTCTTCCGCAAGCTCGCTCGCAGCGGCGGGAGCAGCTTTCGGACCGTCAAATCCTGCCATCATGGCGTCGATCTCGTGCTGGCTGTTTTTCGCAGCCGCAGGCGTCTGCGCTTGCGGACGAGGCGGCGCTGCTTTGGCCGGTGGACTAGGGGACATTGCGGGTTTGGGCGGCGGCGCTTTTACAGCGTCAACTTTGGCGGGCTCAGGCCGCGCGGCCGATGCCGGAGCAGCGCCGGCAGCAGGCTTCGCCTCATCGTCCGAGATGATGCGCCTGATCGACGCCAGAATCTCCTCCATCGAGGGCTCCTGCGTCTTGGCCGGTTGGTTCATCTCCGACTCCACATGACCGGCTTCGCAAAACGGGCGAAAGCCGCACTCCACCGTCACGAATCGCCTTGCGACCCGAATCGCTTAGAAATCCTTGGCAAAGGTACGTCACGGCTACAATTGATTGCAAGCAAGGGCCTGTGGGGACAGGCATTTGACCACAGCGCTTATCGCGTGCCGTGCGACTAGCGGCCGTCGGGTGTCCGCACGCCGCCCCAGCTATCGCGGACCTGATGGTAATGCACGCTCGGGTCGTAAACCGTCGTCGCAAGATTCAGAACCTGAGGCGAAAGCCGCCCGGTCGCGCTGAGGGTCGCGTAGGACGCAACCACCCGGTCATGCTGGGCGGTGACGAGTGCCACGCGGGCATTTACCAGCGCCTGCTGCGCGTTCAACACGTCGAGCGTGGTGCGCTGTCCGACCCTCGCCTCCTCGCGAACGCCATTGAGCGCAATTTCGGATGCGGTGACTTGCGATTGCGCGGACTGAACCTGCGCTCGTCCAGCCACCAGCTGACCCCAAGCCTGAGCAACGGTG
>JBBRGE010000182.1:0-5301 GCA_038241045.1 Hyphomicrobiales bacterium
ATGTCAGCGTGATACGCTACGCTCGCCAACCAAAAATCGCACCCGTCATGAATAAGATGGGTTAGACCATGATCGTCCGCACCACCGTAAAATCCATTCAAGACATCATGCGTCAGGACGTCGGCGTCGATGGCGACGCCCAGCGCATTAGCCAATTGTGTTGGATGTTCTTCCTCAAGATCATCGACGATCAGGATCAGGAACTCGAATTGACCAGGGTCGGCTATAGCTCGCCGATCCCGGCGAAATTCCAGTGGCGCCATTGGGCGGCGGACCCGGAGGGCGTCACCGGGCAGGCGCTGCTCGACTTCATCAACGATGAGCTGTTCCCGGCGTTGAAGGGTTTGCAGGTTTCAGCGAAGCCCGGCGACCGCCGCCGCGTGGTGCGCGACGTGTTCGAGGACGCCTACAACTACATGAAATCCGGCCATCTGCTGCGGCAGGTGGTCAACAAGATCAACAAAATCGATTTCAACAATCTCGATGAGCGGCGGCACTTCGGCGAATTCTACGAACAGCTTCTCAATGACCTGCAGTCGGCCGGCAATGCCGGCGAGTATTACACGCCGCGCGCGGTGACCGCCTTCATGGTCGATCGCATCGACCCGCATCCGGGCGAAATCCTTTTCGATCCCGCCTGCGGCACGGGCGGGTTTCTCACCTGCGCCATCCGGCACATGGAAGCCATGGGCTATGTCCGCACGCCCAAGCAGCGCGAGACGATGGAGGGTGCCTTTCGCGCGGTGGAGAAGAAGCAGCTTCCGCACATGCTCTGCGTAACCAACATGCTGCTGCATGGCGTTGAGGACCCGAGCTTCGTGCGCCACGATAACACGCTGGCCCGCCCGCTGATTTCATGGGGCAAGGACGAGCGCGTCGATATCGTGCTCACCAATCCGCCGTTCGGCGGGCGCGAGGAAGACGGTATCGAGGACAACTTTCCAACCTTCCGTACCAAGGAGACGGCCGATCTGTTCCTCGCCCTAATCGTGCGGTTGTTGAAGGATGGCGGGCGCGCCGCCGTGGTGTTGCCGGATGGCACGCTGTTCGGCGAGGGCATCAAGACGCGGCTCAAGGAACATTTGATGGAGGAGTGCAACCTCCACACCATCGTTCGCCTGCCCAATTCGGTGTTCAAGCCCTATGCCTCGATCGGCACAAACCTGCTGTTCTTTGAGAAGGGCACGCCCACCAAGGACATCTGGTTTTACGAGCACCGTGTGCCAGGAGGCCAGAAAGCCTATTCCATGACGAAGCCGATTCGGGTGGAACATTTTCAGCCTTGCATCGACTGGTGGGGCGGTCAGGAGCGAAAGAGCCGCGAGGAAACCCCGCAGGCGTGGTGCGTCACCGCGGAGGCGGTGAAGGCGCGCGGCTACAATCTCGACATCAAGAACCCGCACGGCGCTGCCGACGATCACGGCGACCCGGAAACGCTGCTGGCCGATCTGGCATTCGCCCAAGTCGTGATGATTTTTATTTCCGAAACTTCTTCGTACACCACAACCACGGCAGTTATCCTTCTCCCATCGTTATCTGGCCCCAAGACCGCCCATTCTTCCGACCGCCGCCTGGATCAACCCGCCGAAAAAGGAGCCAAAACCGCAGCCAATTAACTCCGTTTGCTCACTAATCTCATGACACCAGGTGTTCCAGAGTCATTGACACGTTCCGGTCGCGGCGACTATATACTTCGCGTAGAGGGGTTTTCTACGCCCTCTGATAGTTAAGTTCGTAAGTTTTGGGGTGTTCCAATGTGTACACTTCAGCGCCTAGCAGCCATCTCCGACGCGACAGCTAATCTCATTGCTCAGCTACGCGAACTGCGCGAGCAGGTCAGGAAAGCAGAACAGGCCCAGAGATCGCTACGGCTTGAACCCACAAGCCAGCTAACGCCAGCGGCTCAAGAAAGCAAAACTGTGGGCCGAAGATCGCGGCCGATAAGTCGAAGGAAAATAACCTTGAAAGACGACGCCTCTGTTAGCGCGACTGCTGATCGATACAATAAACTCTGTCGATAGAGACCACCGTCGGAGAGTCGTTTTCGTTGTGTTTGCTTATGCGTGTGCCCGACGAGCGTGATCAGACGAATTATGAATTCGGAAATCGTCGAGTTTTTTTCCGGACCCAAGCTGTGGACTGAGCCAACGTGGGTGCCTCCCGCGACCTGACCAAGTCTCGGTGGGATTTTTCGGATTTTGATATTTAGGAAATACCTTCGGGTAGGGGCGGCGCATGCGATGGTCTTGCGGCCGCAGCTGATGCAGCCGTTCCTCAAGCTTGGCCTTTTCCACCACGAGTTTGCTGCCTAGTCGGACGATTACCTCCTCATGAAGCTTCCACAGCTCCTCTAAGGGCATCGACTTCAGGTCATAGTGAGTTTCTGGAACCCGCATAGGTGCTCCAATTTGCGTTTCCGAAATATTTGATTCTTGACGATGGCTTATTGTTGGCGCTGTGAGTAGCCAAGATAAATTTCTACATGGTCGGCAACCGTATCGTCACCCCCCCCATTTGAGGGGGATACCACTAGAAATTGACATTTGACGGAAGCCCGAACTGCGCAGCCAAAATCGCATTTTGCTCGACGAAGTAGCTGCAAAAGCAATCTGACAAAACTCTCCTCCGGGCAAGGACGCGGGTATGAAATGGCTTAAGCGGCCATCTCGCGTGTTTTCGCAAATGCCGAGTGAGCGTTCTTCAGCCTTTTCTTTATCCTGCGGAGAATCGGCTCGGAAATTGAGAACAGTCCCAGATAAACTGGCCGACCATACCTAGAAGTGGAACCGAGTATCTCGACTTCACATCCGATGCGGCGATATAGCCGAAGCATTGGAGCCTCAAAATTACCGATGATCGATTCAATGCCTGCACTTATCGCGACCTCACCCAAAGCTGCGATCAAGACAGCGGAAGCAAGAAGTAGTTCATCCTGTCTCCCCCAATCTAAGATCTCATCATCGAGACAAAACCGAGTGCATTCCCAGATCGTCGGAGCGCTGAGATGTACCGCGTCTGGAAGCGTATCAGAAAAAAAATCAGCGAGAAGAGTGGGACCCGTGGTGGGTAGAAGACGCAAGCTGCCTTTGATCTCACCCGTCTCATCGTCGGTGTAAATAAGATAGACAGGTGCTTCGTCGTCGTACTTATCACGCTCCTTACCGTCCACAACCTGAACATCCCATCTTAGCCGATCGCGAAAGATGCGAGCCCGCAATCGAAACATCTCGTCGATCAAATTCGAATATTTATGAGCATTATGTGGCTCGATCACGACAATCATGTTGCGGATTCCTCTTCCACGCAGCGCCTCCCGCTGCCATCGTCTCAACGCGGAAAATGCCCGCGGATAATCCGATTGGCGAAGCCGTCAATGTCGCAGGCAGGCTAGGTTGAAGCAAGTTTATTGAGTACGCAGTGTTAGGGGTAAATTGATAAAACAGTTCGCAATTTAAGCATGGTTTACAGGCAGTAGTGTCCCCAACGTTAATCGAAGAGATTCAGTTGGTTGGCTGAAACCTCAATGCCGCGGTCGGCGTTCATTTTGGTAAGTAGCTGATTTAATGGCATTCGTTCGAACATGGTCAGACTCAAGATCTGTAACATTTCATAGAGGCTTGCCGAGAGGTTGAGTCGCTTCTTGACGATGGCGACGAGCACATAGACCGAGACAGCGATCCAAATCTGTGACTTGACGGCATTCTCCGAGGTGCCGAAAAAGACTTTGATACGAAGATGCTGCTTGATCCATTTGAAAAACAATTCGACCTGCCACCGGCGTCGATAAAGGGCGGTGATGGTAATCGCGGGCAAGGTGAAGTTGTTGGTCAGAAACACCAGCCGCTTGTCGGTCTCGGGGTCGCGAAATCGGATGCGACGCAGCGGCGTGTCGAAGTCTTGGCGCGAGTAAAAGCCGGTGAGCACGACGGTCTGATCGCAAATCAACCCCGTGCTGCGGTCGACGGGATGCGAATAACGGCGCTGTGCGTTGAGATTCGATTTGGCGCGCGTCACAAAGAAGCTGCCGGCCTCGTGCAAGCGATGCAGCCGTTCGAAGTCGATGTAGCCTCGGTCCATGACGTAGAAGGCGCCCGGCTCGGGCACCAACAGGTCGAGGACATTGACGTCGTGAAGCTTGCCATCGCTGATGTGCAGAAACGTGGGGATGTTGCCGCGAAGGTCCAAGAGCGTGTGCAGCTTGATGGCCGCCTTGGTCGAGCGAAACGGGGCCCACGGAAACACCGACAGGCACAGGTCGATGGTGCTGGCATCGAGCGCGTAGACCGTATCTTTCAGATCGACACCAAGCGGCTCCCCGGCATAAAGACGACGGGCGATTCCAATGAGCGACTGGGCCAAGTCGGCATAGACGCGCCAGTCGCGCATCGCATTCGCATTGGCCAAGGTGTTGCGGGCTACGCTGCTGCGGATGCCCATGTGATAGAGCTTGCCCGCTTGTGCTCCCAGGCAAGCTTCGATGTCGCGCAGGCTTTCGCGGTAGGTAAGCTGCGCGAACGCCATGCAGAGATACTGATCGAGGCAAGAAAACGTTTTGACTTTGTGTTCGCCCCCGTAACGCGCTACGCAGCGACGAAACGTCGTCAGTGGCAGATGCTCCATGATCTGCGCGAACACCAGCTTGCCCATGGCCATCGATGCCCCCTGCGAATGAGTTCCTCGCAGGATGGCAAATATCAGCGGCGCAGTTCAAATCGAGACCGGAATAAAACATCGATTATCTATTCCGTTTCAATCAGTTGCGGTCGAACAATCGATCGACGTTGGGACACTACTGATGTAATCCAATGACTATGCGCAACCCTTCGAGCATGGCATTTGGCTTCTGCATTTCCGCAGCGCGTCACGACCATTTTCAGGCCCAAAACGCGAAAAAGCCCCGCTCCCGGCCGAACCCGAAAGCGGGGCGATTGGAGCGGCGGTGCATCCTGGGGCAAAAGGCTCGAAACCCATAAGCCTGCAACGAATCGGTCTTTTGGGATTTGCCCTGCTTCAGCAAGGCCACTGCGGAAACAAGGACGAAATTGTCCTTGATGAACTGCAATGATCGGCTTTGCCGCCCAGCGTTTGATGGAGCTGGAAGTCCAAAGCCGGACCCGGGCAACCTACGACGAGAAGAACTCCGAGCGTCTGGCGCAACGCAATGGTTACCGCGACCGATCTCGGAGACCCGCCCCGGCGCGGTGGAACTGTGCATTCCCACCTTTCCAAATTGTAAGTTGATTGCGTGCGGCCGCGCGCTCATCCTCGCGCAAACCATTCAAAGGAAGTCTGCATGAAGAA
>JBBRGE010000183.1:0-5287 GCA_038241045.1 Hyphomicrobiales bacterium
TTACGGCACGATCATTCTTGGCGTGCTGCTGGTGATTTACGCCATCATCGGCCTTGCGAAAGTGCGCTTTCAAGTCGCAGCCGCCCACGAAAAATGGGTCGGCGGCATCGTCGGCCTTATCACCGGCGTCATTTCCGCTGCGACCGGCGTGCAGGTCATTCCCTCGATGCCCTTCATGCAGGCCATCGGTATGGAAAAGGACGAACTGGTCCAGGCGCTCGGCGTGTTTTTCACGACCGCCACGCTGGCGCTGGCTTTCAATCTCACCGACGCCGGATTGTTGACGGTTGCGACCGCGTTGCCGGGAGCCATCGCAATGGTGGCGGCGTTCGCCGGCATGTATCTCGGCCAGATCACGCGGGCCCGCATGGATGCCGACCAGTTCCGGCGCTGGTTTCTGATCGCAATGATGCTGCTCGGAATTTATCTGGCAGGAACGACGCTCGTGAAAATCCACGGCTGATGAATTGAATCGGACGCTGACCTGACCCAGCGCTTACTTAAACAACGGCGTGCCGGGCACGAACGCATCGAACGCCGCCCAGAATTGCGAACGAAAACGATCCTGCTCCTGCAGAATTTCATGTTTTGCGCCCGCGATCACCAGATGCGATCCGCCGCGCAGATGATAGGCGAATTCCTCGATCGCCGGCGTCGAGACGATGGTGTCGTTGCTCGCCGCCAGCATCAAAATCGGCTGGCGGATGCGCGTCGGATAGTCTTCGCCGCGAAATTCCACCATCGCGCGAAACGCGGCGTCCGCCCAGGCCACCGTCGGCGAGGCGATGCCAAGCGTCGGGTCTTCGTCGTAGATCGCAGCGTTGCGCGCATAGCGCACCACATCGGTGGTCAGCGGATTGTTGATGAAGTTCGATGTGCCGGTGAGGACGGCGTTGCCGCCGGGAACAAAATTGCCGCCCATGCCCATCCAGCGCAACGCGCGTATCACAATGCGTACCGGCAGCTTCATGCTCGGCCCCGGCAGATCGATCATCGGTGCCGACAACACCATGCGCTCGAAATATCGCTTGCCCGCATGCGCGACGCGCAGCATCACCGCCCCGCCCATCGAATGCGCCAGCGCGAAATACGGCGGCGGACAATCCGGCAGCACGATCTGAGTGACGAAGGCCTCCACGTCGATCTCGAAATCCGAGAAATTGTGGACGTAACCTTTGCGCGGATCGCGCAACTGCCGCGACGAATGCCCCTGCCCGCGCCAGTCGATCATCGCCACCGCGAAACCGCGCTCCTGCAGATCGCGCACCGTCTCGAAATATTTCTCGATGGATTCGCCGCGTCCCGCAAAGACGCAGACCGTTCCCTTGCGATTGGCGGGCGGCGGCCAGCGCGCGAAACGCAATTCCGCGCCGTCGGGCGTCCTGATGGTGCCGGTCACGACGCCATCGGGAACGGGGTTGGCGGGAATGGAAACGAGGGACATGAAATGAAAACCGAAAGCAAATTGAGATCGAGTTGTCGTCACCGGAATTGGTCCGGTGACCTCGATGATGAGAGCACAGTGCCTAAAAGGTCGCGATGGCCGGGACAAGCCCGGCCATGACAAATCCCTATTTAATAGGGCCTAAAACTACTCTTGAAGATCGAGCAGACCCTCCCATATCAGCTTCGTACCGGCCTGTTGAGGCGGTACGCAGAACGAAAACCCGGCCAAATCCGGCGGGTTGTCTGCTCTTTGAAAAGAGTGGCGCGTTGTGCTCAGCGTTTCGGTTCTCGTCACGATTCCGTCTCGCCTGAATACACGCGCTGGTCGCTCAACTTTGGAGGACTACCATGCGTACATTCGACCTTACCCCATTCCATCGTTCCACCATCGGCTTCGACCGACTGTTCTCCCTGCTCGATCAGGCGAACGGTGACGGCGCGACGGGCTATCCGCCCTACAACATCGAGCGCACCGGTGAGAACGACTTCCGCATTTCGGTTGCGGTCTCGGGTTTCTCGAAAGATGAAATCTCGATCGTCGCCAAGGAAAACACCCTGACGATCAAAGGCGAGAAAGCCGCCAATGAGACCAGCGACGGCAAATCCGAAGTGCTCTATCGCGGCATCGCCTCGCGCGCCTTCGAGCGCCAGTTCCAGCTTGCGGATTTCGTGCAGGTGAAGAACGCCTCGCTGGAGAACGGCCTGCTTCACGTCGATCTCGTGCGCGAGATCCCGGAAGCCAAAAAGCCGCGTGTGATTCCGATTGGCTCATCGACGCCCGAGCTTCAGACGGTCGGGAACAAAGTGGCGGCCTGAGCATTATCAGGCAACTTCTTTCATCCAAGTTTTGCGAAAACGCCCCGGTGCCCCGGGGCGTTTTTTTGTTTGAATTATGCCGCGATCAATCCAGCGTTTGCACATCCGGCATCGGTTGCGTCGGCAACAACTCCGGCGAGGCAAGCTTTGTTTCCTGCGCAGGCTTGGCTTCCGGCGCAGGCTTTGCTTCGAGAGTAAGTGCCGGCGCAGATCTCATTTCTGCACGCGCATCGGCTGGCTTCGATGGCACCGGAGGCGAACTGACCGGCATGCGATCCGCAATTTTCGGTGCGCCCTCTCGCTTGGTCACACGCTGCACCGGCTTCGACGGGCGGGGCTGGATACGAAAATCCTGCACGACCCGTGGCGGACCGGGCGGACCGTAAATCACACCAAGCTCATCATTGAGCCGCGGGTTCACCGCAAGCGCCGGAACGAAGCGGATGATCGCGCCGGTGCGGGCATCGATGATGGCGCGACCGTCATCGCCGCGCGGCGTGAGGACCGCGACCGTGTAGACCCAGCCGCGCCGGTCGATCCGGCCGAGCAGCGAATAGCCGGTCGAACGCAGCATGCGCGCCACTTCAAACGGCGGCACCAAGTCAAACGGCGGCACCAAGGTTCCCTCGACCGGCGGCTTGAACCGTGCCGGCGGAATCGCCACAAACGGCCCGCGCGGGTCAACGAGCCGAGGACGCGGCGGCGGACGCAGATCGTCGTCGCCAACCCGGACGTCCACATGAACTTGTGGCAGATGGATCTGCGGCATCGAAATATCGCCGATGATCGGCAGGTCATCCGCCGCCCGCGCGGGCAGTGCGGCCAGTCCGGCCAGAAAAATTGCTGCTGTGACACCTGCCCCGCAGAGCCGTGCCGTTATGGATATGACATTCATCCGCATCGCTCCCTAAAAACCCCCGACACCTTCGCGGACCGCCCAAAGTCCGCCCCCAAGGTCGATTTTGAATTGGGCGCGGCGTTGGCCGACCTTGGGCCGACCTTGGGCCGACGTTGGGCCGGACGGCGGCGGATTTGCTTCAAGCGGGAGACCGTTCAAGGCAGCCCGGACCGGGACGCGAGGCTGGCGCTCAAGGTCCGCCGAGGACTCGCTCGCGCTTGTGTGATAGAAAAAAGTCTGGCAGTTTTGGGGGTAGGACAGCAGTGCTGTCCCAATTTCCGGGCTCGTCCGGCACAGCGTTTGCAGCGCTGGAATGCATACAAAGCCCTGAGGCAGCCAGAACGGCGACTGCGGGCTGCGATTTCTTAAGTTAGGCTCGTTTTAGCGCGAGCGGTGGCCCCAAAAAATCCGTTGCGGATTTTCCAGAGGGTGCCGCGACCGCCAGAACTGCGGCCAAATTGCGTAGGTTTAGAAAGCCTCTATGAGGCTCGAGGGTGGTCGATGAGTGAGTTTGAGTTCGAGCGTGACAACGTCGAGATGGGTGTGCCGATGGCAGACCCCGCTTTGACGCAGCCCGAACCTGCTCGCGAATTTACTTGGCGCCCGCCTGCGCTCGGTCTCTACGATCCGTCGCTGGAAAAGGATTCCTGCGGCGTCGGTTTCATCGCCAACATCAAAGGCAAGAAATCGCACCAGATCGTCTCCGACGCGATCAGCATTCTTTGCAACTTAGAGCATCGCGGCGCTGTCGGCGCCGATCCGCGCGCCGGTGACGGTGCGGGCATTCTCGTGCAAATTCCGCATGCCTTCTTCGCACGCAAGGCGAAGGACGCAGGCTTCACACTGCCTGAGCCCGGCGCTTACGCCGTCGGTGCGCTGTTCATGCCGCGCGACAAGTCATGGCGCAAAATCATCCAGAGCATCATCGCCGACCAGACGAAAAGCGAAAAGCTGACGCTGATCGGCTGGCGCGACGTGCCGACCGATAATTCCTCGCTTGGAGAGACCGTCAAGCCGACCGAACCGCATTGCATGCAGGTGTTCATCGGGCGCGGCAAGGAGATCAAGACCGAGGATGAATTCGAGCGCAAACTCTACATTTTGCGAAAATCGATTTCGCTCGCAATCTATCAGCGCCGCGACCGTGGCCTTGCGGGATATTATCCGGCGTCGCTGTCGTGTCGGACGGTCGTCTATAAAGGCATGTTCCTCGCCGACCAGCTCGGCAAGTATTATCCCGATTTGCATGAAGCCGATTTCACCTCAGCGCTGGCGCTCGTGCATCAGCGCTTCTCGACCAATACGTTCCCGGCATGGTCGCTGGCGCATCCCTATCGGATGATTGCGCATAATGGCGAGATCAACACGCTGCGCGGCAACGTCAACTGGATGGCGGCCCGCCAGGCTTCCGTACATTCCAAACTTTATGGAAAAGACATCAGCCGCCTCTGGCCGATCTCCTACGAAGGCCAATCCGACACCGCATGCTTCGACAACGGTCTCGAATTCCTCGTGCAGGGCGGCTACTCGCTCGCGCATGCCGTGATGATGATGATTCCGGAAGCGTGGGCCGGCAACCCACTGATGGATGAAGAGCGCCGCTCGTTCTACGAATATCACGCAGCCCTGATGGAGCCGTGGGACGGCCCCGCCGCGATTGCTTTCACCGATGGCAAGCAAATCGGCGCGACGCTCGATCGTAACGGTTTGCGCCCTGCCCGCTATCTCGTCACCAAAGACGACCGCATCGTGATGGCGTCCGAAATGGGCGTGCTGAAAATTCCCGAAGACCAGATCATCACCAAGTGGCGGCTGCAGCCGGGCAAGATGCTGTTGGTCGATCTCGAAGAAGGCCGTCTCATTCCCGATGACGAGATCAAGGCGCAACTCGCCAAGAGGCATCCCTATCGCGAGTGGCTGACCGGCACGCAGATCGTGCTCGAAGACATGAAGGACGCAGCCCCGAAAGGCATGCGCTCGAATCTGACGCTGCTCGATCGCCAGCAAGCATTCGGCTACACGCAGGAAGACATCGGCATCCTGATGACGCCGATGGCGTCGACCGGCGAAGAAGCCAACGGCTCGATGGGTAATGACTCGCCGATCTCGGCGCTGTCGAATAAGCCG
>JBBRGE010000184.1:0-5279 GCA_038241045.1 Hyphomicrobiales bacterium
ACCGCCGCCCAACCGAGCCGCGTACTCTCGCGGTCAAAATCGGCTCGACCATCTATTCCATCCAGCTCAGACGGCACCGCCGCGCCCGCCGCTACACGCTGCGCATTCATCCCAGCGCGCGCCAAGCCATTTTGACCATGCCGCCGCGCGGAAATCTCGCGGACGCGAAGGATTTCGCGCAGCGCCACGGCGCTTGGATCGCGGCTCGCCTCGGCGGCCTGCCGAAAGCGGCGCCGTTCGCTCCGGGAACATCCGTTCCGTTGCGCGGCATGGCGCACAAGATCGTGCATCGGACGGGGGAGCGCGGCACGGTCTGGGTGGAGACCCGCGACAGCGGCGAGAAAGTCCTCTGCGTCGCAGGGGGCGTCGAACACATCGATCGCCGTGTTCATGATTTCCTCAAGCGCGAGGCTCGCCGCGAGCTTACGCAAGCCTCGCATCGTTATGCAGACTTGCTCAGCGTCAAGTTGAAGCGCCTGACCATTCGCGATCAGTCGAGCCGCTGGGGATCATGCACGTCGGCGGGTGCGCTGTCGTTCTCGTGGCGGCTAATCCTCGCGCCACATTATGTGCTCGATTATCTTGCAGCGCATGAAGTGGCGCATCTGGTCGAGATGAATCACTCCGCCCGTTTCTGGAGAGTTGTGGGGCGAATTTGCCCGCAGACCGAGCGTGCGAAAAAGTGGCTCGATTCCCACGGCAACGATCTGCATCGTTACGGAATTAGCGAGTAGCGATTTGGCTCCCTAGCGGCGTCCGCCAAACACCCGGTCGATCAGCCAGCCATCGAGGCCGCTCGCCGCCTCCGGACGCACCGATGTTTGCGTGGTTGGCGTACGGGCCTGTGGGTACGGATTGGATGAAGTTGAGCCCGGCGGAATATAGCTTGGATTGGCGTCACTGATCTGGGGCCGGGGTGGCTGGGCAGGCGCTCGCGCGTTGCCGCCAAACAAGCCGGAAAGGAAGCCGCCCTGCGGCTGCGATCCGGGGAGCGCTGCAACCGGCACGTTTTGATGTGCGACTTTCATGAAACGCGTCCACACTTCAACGGGTAAGCCGCCGCCGGTTGCCTTTCGTGTTGGCGAATTGTCGTCATTGCCGAGCCAAACGCCGGTCACGAGATTCGACGTGTAGCCGACGAACCAGGCGTCGCGGAAATCTTGACTGGTGCCAGTCTTTCCAGCGGCGAACCAGCCGGGAATATCGGCCTTGCGTGCCGTCCCGGTCACAAGCGTCTCATGCATCATCGCGTTCATCATTCCGGCATATTGCGGATCGACGACTTGCGACTGCGGATCGGGCGCGCGTGCGTACAAAATCTTGCCCTGCGGCGTGCGGATTTTTGTCACGACATGGGGGGCCGCGATCATACCGCCATTCGCGAATGCCGCATAAGCTCCGACCAGTTCGGTTAAGGAAACTTCCGACGTCCCCAGCGCGATCGAAGCATTGGCTTCGAGCTTCGATGCGATACCCAGCCGATGTGCGGTGCGGACGACCTTCGCCGGACCCGCTTCAATACCCAATCTCACCGCGACGGTGTTCAGCGACATGGCAAGCGCTTGTGTCAAAGTAACTGCACCGAAATATTCGTGAGTATAGTTCTCCGGCTTCCATCCCTTGACGTCGAGCGGCGCGTCTTGCCGGATTGTGTCGGGCGTCAAGCCTGACTCCAGTGCCGTGAGGTAAACGAACGGCTTGAATGCCGATCCCGGCTGGCGTTTCGCGGTGACGGCGCGGTTGAACTGGCTTTCAGCATAGTTGCGCCCGCCGACCATCGCGCGCACGGCGCCGTCCGGCGTCATGGCAACCAGCGCGCCCTGCGTGACGTTGAACTTTACGCTCTTGGCCGCAAGCTCATCGATAATCGCCGCTTCGGCAACACTTTGCAGCTTCGGGTCGATCGTGGTCTCCACCACGATGATTTGATCGATCTGGCCTATGAGATCGTCGAGCACTTCACCGATCCAGTCCGCGACGTAATTGATCGTGCCGGCGCCCACCGGCTTCACCGCGTATGACGGCTTGACGATTGCGGCCTGAGCTTGTGCGTCAGTAATGAATTTGGAGTCAGCCATCGCGGTCAGCACGATCTGAGCGCGCTTTTCGGCACCTTCCGGATTCCGATTGGGTGCCAGGCGCGACGGCGATTTCACAAGCCCCGCCAGCATCGCCGCCTCCGGAAGCGAAACATTGCGGGCGGGTTTTCCGAAGTATCGCTGCGCGGCGGCTTCGACGCCGTAAGCGCCGGAGCCGAAATAAACCCGGTTCAGATACAGTTCGAGAATTTCGGCTTTGGAATATTTTCGCTCCAGCCACAGCGCCAACTCGGCTTCCTGCAATTTACGGCGCAGCGTGCGCTCTTGTGTAAGAAAAAGGTTCTTTGCGAGTTGCTGGGTCAGCGTCGAGCCGCCTTGCGAAACACCGCGATGAAGAACGTTGGCGACTGCGGCGCGCGCAATTCCGGTTGGATCGATTCCGAAGTGCGAATAGAAACGCTTGTCCTCGATGGCGATGAAGGCTTTTGGAAGATACGACGGCAAATCTTTCAATGAAACATTTGCGCCGGGCATGTCACCGCGTATCGCGATGATGCTGCCGTCCATGCCGGCAATCTGGATTGTTGGAGGTCGCTTGGGAATCTCCAGCGACTGGATCGAAGGAAGGTGCGCTCCGACCCAAGCGACCGCACCGACACCAGCGATAAGACCCCAAAGACCCAGCACCGTGCCCCAATAGACAATTTTGCCGAAGCCCGTGCGGGAACGTTGCCGCGCCTTCTTTTTGTCCTTGCGGGCTTGCGCCCGCGTCATGCGCGGCGGTCGTTGGCGCGGCGACTCACTATCGTCGTCGTTCTTGGACGTGTGCCGCTTTGGCTTGTCATTGTCTTCGGAACTGCCGACGCGATCCCGCGGATTGAGCCGCAGGCCGTTCAGTGACGAACCGCCGCCAAACTTCGGCTCCTTGCGGCCGCCGTTCTTTTTTCGCCCAAAGGCCATCAGCTCGCGTGCCCACGCCGACCGTTCTATCGATATGGCGTTGACGCTACTGGGTGAGCTTTTAAGGCGGCGTTAATAAGGAGTTAAAGCGTCTTTACAGGTTCGGCACCCTGGTGCTTGGCTCACGATAACCCCTGCTATTCCGGCTCGGGCAGGGAGAAGCTCCAATGACCGGCCATATCGATCCGACCAAAGAGGTCTTTGCAGCTTTCCGTGCCAATGACCGTCCCGGCCCAATCCAGATGCTTAATCTGGTGCGGCTGCATGCGCAGGCGAAATATCCCGACGGTCGCAAAGCGACCGGTGCGGAAGCTTACGAGAGCTACGGGCGCGAAAGCGGACCGGTGTTCGAGCGTCTCGGCGGAAGGATTATCTGGCAAGGCAAGTTCGAACTTATGCTGATTGGCCCCGGTTCCGAGCGTTGGGACCACTGCTTCATCGCCGAATATCCGGCCGTGGCGGCCTTCGCCGAAATGATCCGCGATCCGGTCTATCGCGAAGCGGTCAAGCATCGTCAGGCCGCAGTCGAAGATTCGCGATTGATCCGCACCGCTCCACTTCCAGCTGGCAAAACGTTCGGCCAGATTCCGAGGTAAGCGTTGGCTTGCGCCGAAAGCTCAGGCCATTCCGCGCGCAAGCCACAGCAATACAAGCGCGATTGCCGCAGGCAACGCCTGCACCATGATGATGCGTTTGCTGACCGAATAGCCGCCGTAGAGACCGGCAACGATCACGCAAGCGAGGAAGAACATTTTGATTTGAAATCCGAACGCCGCAGCGGGATGGAAAAGCCCCCAGATCAGACCGGCGGCGAGAAAGCCGTTATAAAGTCCTTGATTAGCCGCAAGAACAGCCGTGTCCTTCGCCTTTGCCAATGAATTGCCGAAGGTCTTCAAGCCGATCGGCTTGGTCCAAAGAAACATCTCGAGGGCCAGAAAATAGATGTGCAACGCCGCCACTAGCGCGACGAAAATATTTGCGATGTAAATCATGATACCCCCCGGCAATAATAGCTGATGATAACACGCGCGCCGTAGAAAAACAGCGCGGAGAAGTTATGCTGCGGGCTTTTCGGCGACTTCGCCATTTGCGAGCAGATGGATCAGAGCCCGCTTGATGGCAGCTTGTCGCGTCGGCGCCGTGATCTGCGCACCCAACAGATCCGTTACATAGAACACGTCGCGCGCGCGTTCGCCGAATGTCGCGACATGCGCGGATGCGATGTTGAGGTTGAGCTTGGAAATCGCGGTCGTGAGTTGATAGAGCAATCCGGTGCGATCCAATCCCGACACTTCGATGACCGTAAAGCGATCGGACCATTGGTGGTTAATTATGACTTCCGGCTCGACGCTGAATGGTTTCAGCCGCGACTTCGAGGCGCTGCGCTTGGCCACGATCTCGGGCAATCGAAGCTTGCCCTCCAGCACTTCTTCAATCATGTCGCCGATGCGGGTCGCGCGCCGTCCTTCATCCTCGTCGCGCTCGTACTCGCGGGAGATCGCGACAGTGTCCAGCGCAAGACCGTCGGTTGTCGTATAGATTTGCGCGTCGACGATATTGGCGCCGGTCGATGCGCAAGCACCCGCGATGATCGACAAGAGCCAGGGATGATCGGGAGCAAGGATTGTCAATTCCGTCACGCCGCGTCCTTCGTCGAATCCGACGTTGACTGAAAGCTTGTGATTTCCTGCCTCGCTCGCCTTGATGAAGCGGGCGTGGCGAATTTTGCGCTGAAGATCGACTTTCAGCCAGTAAGCCGGATATTGCCGCGCGATGTAGGCGTCGAGTTCGTTCGCGGGCCATTCGGTGAAGGCACCGCGGAATTCCTGCTGTGCGACGTGAATGCGCTGAGCGCGGTTCACTTCCGAGAAGCCGCCCGTCAGCACCGGTTCGGTTTCGTAGTAAAGTGTGCGAATCAACTGCGCTTTCCAGCCGTTCCACACACCGGGGCCGACGCCGCGAATATCCGCGGTGGTAAGGATCGTCAGCAACTTCATCTGTTCGACGGACTGCACGACCGCCGCGAAATTCTCGATCGTCTTGCGATCTGACAGGTCGCGCGACTGCGCTACCGTCGACATTGTGAGGTGCTCCTGGATCAGCCACGCGATCAATTCGGTATCGGCCGCGTTAAAACCGAAACGCGGGCACAATCGCCGCGCGATCCTTGCGCCTGCAATCGAGTGATCCTCGGGACGTCCCTTCGCGATATCGTGTAGCAGGGTTGTCATATAGATGACGGCGCGATGCTCGGGGCGAATTTTACGCATCAAGTCGCTG
>JBBRGE010000185.1:0-5268 GCA_038241045.1 Hyphomicrobiales bacterium
CAGCAGCGCCGTCACACCCCAGAGAACTCGACACATGACGCGCGAACGAGTGACGTGCGAGCAGGCGGCCTCGCGTGAACTCAAAGACAACCCCACCCCTTGACCCTCATTGCGAGCCGGAAAACAATTCGTCTAGGGGAGTTGCAGCAGGGCAAGCGTCGACTGCAAATTCCATAAAATATTCCTTCACACTATGTGCCGCACTTTTGCGTGACAACCGGTAAGGCGTTGCAGTACCAAGCGAGGCGTGGGTTCTCCGCCCGCTGTTGCATTTCAGTGACTCACTCAACTGGGGCGTCACGCGCCGCTGAAGCGCGCGATATGCGCCAAATCTTGATTGGCGAGTGCGCACGCACGCCGAATTCACGACTGCCCTTTGTGTTCTGCCGTCAGCGTGTCCCTTCAGGAACGTCCATATAGCCGAACGATCAGAGGTCGTTGCCAAATGGGAACGGCTTGTTCGTCGGTCGCGCAAATAGTTGCGCCGGGATTGGGAGATTGCTGCGCTGCCCGCGCGAACAGCGATGGCAGCGGCAGCGAACCTGATTGCAATGGCCCACGAGGTGATCGAGTAACATCTTGTTCGACTTCTGTTCCGGGTCAAACTGCGAAGAACTCAGTTCGAGCATATGTTTACCGCTTCACTCTCAAACTCGGACGTCGCTCGATGCAGTCGGCATGTCTCAAAGTGCCAACGAGCGACATCCCACATGCTGACCGGCTAAACAAAAGCCGCCCGTGGGCGGCTCTCAATTCAATTCTGAGTATCGGGGATCAGGCGGCCATCAAAGCAGGCTTTGGCTTCCGACGATGGGCCGCGCTCGCGGACAATGATTTCTAAAGGTCCCCGCCTCCCAGGATTTTTCTGCCCGCCGCAGCCCGGGACATCGCATCCTTGCAAGGATCGCTCACGGCTGCCATGTGCGATTTTATGCAGGCTCTGATACCGCCGGTGCCTGGCACAACACCGCCACAGAGGTTCGTCACATCTGTCTTGCACACCTTTCCGGTTACCGCCACCGTGAGCACGCGGTCATTGCAGGTTGGCGACAGGTCGGTCAAACGCGATTTTATGCAGGCCTTGATCCGGCCTTCGCCGGGCTGAATGCCGGCGCACAGTGTATTGATATCGCCGGCGCAAGGCTTGCCCGCCTGCTGTGCCACGGCGGCAGAACCTGACATCAGCAGCGCTGTCAATATAACAAACCCGGATCGCATTCCTGTCATTTTAGGTTCCTCCGTGAAATTCAGAAAGGGCGGATCGGGCCGTATCCGATTCGCGATGCAGCGCGGGCTGCGTATCATCTCGGTAGCTCGCTCGTACGACTGCTATCGTTGTTTTATTCGTAGGATGATACTAAAGGGCTTAAGCAGTGTAAGTCGTTTCTATGAAATTACACTAGAAGATTCCGAGGGCAGCCGCGGCGACCTCTACGTAGCTTTTGACCCCCTTTGGTTTTGGGCGACTGGTCGTGCTGGAGTCCGAAGGATTGTTGCTTGCACCGCAGGCCAAATTAGTTCGTTTGACGCAATCTGATTTAGAGACAGCAACCCCAAGCTGGAAATGGTATGAGCGTTTTGTTTGGTGCAGGCGCGGGCATCAGCGGTTTTATATTCAGCGGCATACTCCAACAATATCTTTCCCCTCCCCAACGGCCTGCATTTCCCGAAGCAGCGCTAGGCTATACGCACCTTCTCGAAGCCAAGTATGGCAGTGTCTATGGAACGTATTTTGAATATTTGACAGTGACCTACGGCGTCTGGTCAATATGGGGGTTGTGTGCCGTTAGCGGTCTATCTGGCTACATGCTAGGTATTCGGCATAAGTCTCGCACCTATCCCCTGCAAATCTGCGCTGCGGCCGCAATTTCGATGGTGCTGTATTCCGCGATTTGGTGTTTGTTCTTCTCAGGTGCGCGATCATGAACCGAAGCATGAGCGCTAAGCGAATGCGAGCATCACCGTTGAAGAGTGATCCGCTGAATAACCTGCGCAGTCCGTAGGATGGGTGGAGCGAAGCGATATCCATCAAGTCGCCTTTGTGAATAAGCCCCATGACCGGATACCGTCGCAACTTCGTGGCCGGAGGCAGCTTCTTCTTCACCGTCAATCTGGCGGAGCGGCGATTACGGCTGTTGACGGGACACGTCGATCAACTGGGATTAAGGTGACAGTGCACTTAACTGGCCGGGCATTCCTGCGCGAGCGTCCGACCCGCATGGCCAAAGCGGATTTTCGATTGCTTACAGGGCGACCAAGCGCGTCGCCAGCCGAGCCGCCAATCCTGTTCGATTGTGAACGCCAAATCGGCGACAAAGGATCGCTAAATGGTCCTTCACGGTCTGATCCGATATGCCGATCTCCCGCGCGATCTCCTTGTTGGTCTGCCCACGGCAAATCCCGATTGCTACATCGGCCAATCGAGGCGAGAGGAACTCGGTAGTGGGTGGAGAATACTGCCTCGCCGGCTTAGTTGGCGGAGGCATTTCTAGGCCGCGGAGAGCGCCAAAGTTAATCAGACCAGAGATGGCAAGAGAGGTTGCACGGCAAACAAGGTCCATGCAGAGCCGATCGGAGGCGTTATAGGAAGAATACTCTTGTTCTCGTGCCGTATATAACACCCCGACGATCATATCCCCACATCTGATGGGACCGCCCAAATTGTAGTGAAAGCCCCACTGGCTGATCGCCCTGAAGATTAAGCTACGTTGCCAATTGTCACATCCAACCAACGTTTCGCTGTCACCACAACCACCGGTTGTGGTGACATGATTCAAGATGGGATCACTCCTCCACACACCCGACTGGTAAAGATCAAGCATTCCTTCGTCTACGTGGCTACTGAAGAGAAGGGCCGGGCAAGCATCTTTAAAGAGATAGAGACCAATTGCGGGCGATCCGGTCCTTTGCTCAATAGCCAAGCTAACGGCATGTCCAAGTGTTTCGACTGATCGGCTTTCTGCGATGGCAACCACTTGCTCGGCCATTCGGGATTCGACTTGGCCAAGAGCGTCCTCCACCATCATTTTGACCTCAAGTCGCAAGGGCCTAGGAGCCTGATAGTTTAAGCTTAAAGTTTCCTTTTTTTGAAAGACTTGTCAACCAAAATAGCCTTGCAACGGAAGTCACGACCCCTCGCTTCGCTCATTTCGAGCGGCGCAGACCCCCATGTGGGGGAATTGTCGGTCACTTAAGGATCGAACTAGCTAGCGAGAAGTAGCGCTTGAGAAACTGGACGCTCCGGTTAATCGGATGCATTGACAGCAGATTTTGAATCTGTGGTGCGCGGGCGCGTTTGGTTTCGCGAACCGCGGACCGCTTCGCTCCTGCGGCCCGGGACTATAAAGCTACAAGGATTTAGAGGAGCCCAATGTCCGGAAAATCAGATCAACGGGATTTACTCATCGAGACCGAATGCGGCACCACCCAAGGCGTTGTCGCAAACGGTGTCCGGACGTGGCGCGCGATCCCCTACGCGGCGCCTCCTATAGGCGCGTTGCGGTTTCAGGCACCGCAACCCGCCACTCCGTGGAAAGGCGTGCGCGAGGCAGCTGAATTTGGTCCCATCCCTATGCAGCGACGTGGCTTCGAGCATGTTGCAGGAGCCGGTAAGACGACTCCGATCTCGGAAGACTGTCTTACCCTAAACGTCTCGGCTCCGCTGTCGCATCAAGCCGATCCCCGACCGGTCGTTGTATGGATCTATGGTGGTGCATTCCTGTTCGGCGGCTCTCGCGGGCCTCTCTATCGGGGTGACACGCTGGTGAAGAGCGGCAACGTCATCTTCGTTTCGTTTAATTATCGAACTGGCGCTTTTGGGTTTTCGGATTTTCGCGAATGGTCCACGCCGGATAACCCGATCCACTGCAACAACGGTCTGCGCGATCAAGTTGCAGCTCTAGCTTGGATTCAACGGAATATCTCGGCGTTCGGAGGCGACCCCGAACAAGTGACCATAGTTGGCGAATCCGCAGGAGCAACTTCGGTGGTTTCGCTGATGTGCATCCCAACCGCAGTTGGTCTTTTTAATCGCGCGTTTGCCATGAGCACGGCAGCGGGAATGGCATATGGGCCGAAACGGCATGGCGATTGGGCGCTCGAGATATTGCGGCTGCTCCATCTCGACCCCCTAGATCACAAGAGTGTTGCGAACGCGCTAAAGACCCTGCCCGCCGAACAGATCTGCGGGGCTAGTTCTCATTTCTTCTACGATATTGCTCCGGACAAGTACCCAGGCCTACTTCCGGCATCGGCCGTTGTTGATGGCGACTTCTTGCCGCTTTCGCCGATCGACGCGTTTCGGACGGGCCGTGCGATGAAAATACCGATAGTCATGGGGACCATGTCACGTGAAGGCGCCCTTCTCGATAAGGTACTCCCCTTGATTCCCAGCAGAGTCTCTCGATTAGAAGAAATATTTTCCCGGTCTGATCGGCAGCTCCACAGCCGAATCTCCGTGGCCTATCCGGGTTATCCATCAAAGCGGGCCGCCATAGACGCGGGCGGCGATCTCACCTTCTGGCAGCCGTCTCTGTTGATCGCAGAAGGTCATTCGCGCGAATCTCCTTGTTGGATGTATCGCTTCGACTACACGACACCGCTCACGCGCTTGTTATTCGGCGCGGCATCGCATGGGGTCGATATACCGATGCTGTTCGGCACGACAGGCGAAGGTTTTATGGGCAGACTCGACTTGTTTCGTAAAGCAGCCTCGAAAACGGTTAGCCAGCGCTTTCAGAAGCAGTTCCTGGACTTCGTGTGCCATGGGCAACCAGGTTGGCCCAACTACGATGCTGTTGACCGGAAGACGTGGATATTTGACCGCGTGGATCGTCTGGACAACGACCCACGCAGTGATCGCCGCCTTGCATGGGGTGATTTCGTGTTGGCCTGAAGCTGGGGCGCTGCTGAAGTGTCGCTCGGATATGTCTGTGGTTTTGGGTCTTTTGATTTCCGGAACTACGGCGACAGTGCTATCAATTCAGCTGGAATTAAGGTGACAGTGCACTTAACTAGCCGGCCTGCGCAGACGTCCGGCCGCGTGCCCCGCCTCATCTGGCGCTCCCGTTGCGGTCGTTGATTTTGCCCGACGGGCAACACAGCAAATCAGTGTCCAGCCCTGAATCAAAAAAATATTCTGCTTCACTTTTGACCCAACTCACCTCTTCATTCTCACCGTCCCGGCCCACACAGAGGGGCGTTTCGCGATCGTCACGGACGTAGGGCGGGGATGCGATGGACGCAAGCGGCGCTGCTGACGAGAGCGCT
>JBBRGE010000186.1:0-5229 GCA_038241045.1 Hyphomicrobiales bacterium
GCCGCTTTCGTGCCGGCATATGCGCACCTCTACAATAAGAATGCGTCGTCGGCCAAATTATTCGCCGACCGTATCTTCACGCTGCTGCTCACCGTGCAGGCGGCGTTGCTGGTGATCGCGTGGCTGTTCATGCCGCAGGTGATTGCGTTGCTGGCACCGGGGTTTGTCGACGATCCGCAGCGCGGCGAACTCGCCATTGCGCTGACGCGTATCACGTTTCCCTATCTGCTGTTGGTGACGCTGGTGACGTTGTATGGCGGCATGCTCAATGTGATGCATCGCTTCGCGACGGCTGCCGCAGCGCCGATTTTTCTCAATCTGTCGATGATGCTGACTCTGGCGCTGGCGGCGTTCTTCCCCAACGCCGGTTATGCGGCGGCGTGGGGCGTGCTGCTGGCGGGATTTCTGGAATTTTTTCTTCTCGCGGGCGATGCCGGACGCAACGGCATTTTGCCGAAATTTTCCGCCATCAAGCTGGACAACGACGTGCGCACTTTCTTCCGCGCGCTCGGACCCGCGACCGTCGGCTCGATGGGCACGCAGATCGCGCTGTTCGCCGATACGATTATTGCGACGTTTCTGGCCGCAGGCGCATTGTCCGCGCTTTATTATGCGGATCGTCTCAATCAACTGCCTATCGGCGTCATAGGCATTGCCATCGGCACAGTATTGTTACCGGAAATGTCACGCCGGATCACGGCGGGCGATCATCAGGGCGCGATGGCGTCGCAACGCCGCGCCTTTGAATTCACGTTATTATTTTCGATTCCCTTCGTCGCGGCTTTCCTGACCGTGCCCGATGTCATCATGCGGGCGATGTTCGCGCGCGGCGCATTTTCCACGGCGGACGCAGCGGCGGCAGGCGCCACGCTCGCCGCCTATGCCATCGGCCTCGTGCCGTTCGTGTTGATCCGAAGTGCGGTCGCCACATTCTATGCGCGCAAAGACACCGCAACGCCGGTCAAGGCCGCACTGACGGGTGTTGCGGTGAACGTTGCGCTAAAAATTGCGCTGGTCGGATCGCTGGCGCAGGTTGGCCTTGCCTTGGCGACAGCGGTGGGCGCGTGGATCAATCTCGTGCTGATTTTGTTCTTTGCCATCCGCCGCGGCTTTCTCGACATCGACCGCGCGTTCCTGATGTCGCTGGTCAAGCTCGCATTGTCGGGCGTCGTGCTCGCCGCCGCACTCTGGTTTTCGTCAAGGTGGCTGATGACGTCGTTGGCGGGAATGACCTCTTTCCGCGACGAGAGCATGCTGGCAATTCTGATCGCGATTGGTGCTGTGGTGTACGGCGTATCTATTTTGGCGCTGTTCGGAAGACGCTGGCTTGCATCGCTGGTCCGCCCCACATAGGCACCGAAGCCGTTTGCGCCCGCCGCCGTTCCGCTGCAATATGGCCCCAACATTCGATAAATTCTGAAGGTTCAATAAAATGGCAGTGAAATTCGGCGTCGGTCAAAGTGTCACCCGCAAGGAAGACGACCCACTCATTCGCGGCAAGGGACATTATACCGACGACCACGCGCCCGCTGGCGCATTGCAGGCGCTGGTGCTGCGCTCGCCACACGCACATGCGACTTTCACCATCAACACTTCGATGGCGAAAAACCTGCCCGGCGTCGCCGCCATTCTGACCGGTGAGGACGTCGCAAGTCTCGACGGTCTGCCGTGTCTGTTTCAATTGCCCGATACGCCGTTCAAGTCGCCGCCATATCCAATTCTGGCGAAAGACAAGGTCTATCATGTGGGCGACGCGGTGGCGTTCGTTGTCGCCGATACGGTGGATCATGCGCGCGACGCGATAGAGGCCATCGACGTAAAATGGTCGCCATTGCGCGCTGCCGTCGGTGTGGTCAATGCGGTGAAAAAAGATGCGCCGCAGTTGCGCCCCGAATATCCGGGCAATGTGCTGTTCGATGTGTCGGTGGGCGACAAGGCCAAAGCCGAAGCATCGTTCAAGGGCGCGCATGCGGTCGCGGAAATTTCCGTCGTCAATCCGCGCGTCGTCACCAACTACATGGAAACCCGCGCGGTCGTCTGCGAATTCGACGCCAAGAACGAACACTTCACGCTGACCATCGGGAGTCAGGGCAGCCACCGGCTGCGCGACATTCTCTGCCAGAACGTGCTAAAGATTCCGACCGACAAAATGCGCGTCATCGCCAAGGATGTCGGCGGCGGCTTCGGCACCAAATTATTTCCGTATCGCGAATATGCACTGGCCGCGTTCGCTGCGCGCAAACTGAACAAGTCCGTGAAGTGGGTGGCGGATCGCTCCGATCATTTCCTCGGTGACGCTCAGGGCCGCGACAATTTCACCACGGCCAAGATGGCGCTCGCCGCCGACGGCAAATTTCTCGGCATGGATGTCGATCTCATGGGCGACATGGGCGGCTATCTGTCCACCTTCGGACCGTACATTCCACATGGCGGCGCGGGGATGCTGCCGGGGCTTTACGACATTCAGGCATTCCATTGCCGCGTCCGCACTGTGTTCACCAACACCGTGCCGGTCGATGCCTATCGCGGCGCGGGCCGTCCCGAGGCGGCGTATGTGCTGGAGCGTCTTGTCGATGTCGCTGCGCGCAAATTGGGAATGACGCCGGATGCGATCCGCAAGAAGAATTTCATTTCGCCCAAAGCGATGCCGTACAAGACCGCGACCGACAAAGTTTATGACTCCGGCGATTTCACCGCGCACATGAAGCGCGCGCAAGACATCGCGGCGTGGAAGGAATTTCCGAAACGCGCAAAGCTTGCGAAGAAAGCGGGACTCGTGCGCGGCATCGGCATCGCGACATATGTGGAAGTCTGCGGCACGATGGGCGAGGAAACCGCCAATGTGCGGCTCGATCCAAATGGCGATGTCACGGTGCTGATCGGTTCGCAGTCCACCGGGCAGGGCCATCAGACCGCCTATGCGCAAGTCGTTGCCGAACAGTTTGGACTACCGCCTGAACGCGTACACGTCATTCAGGGCGACACCGATATCGTCAAGACGGGTCTTGGCACGGGTGGGTCGAGCGCGATTCCGACTGGCGGCGTCAGCGTGCAGAAGGCGACGAAAAAACTCGGCGACAATCTGAAGGCGCTCGCGGCCGACGCACTTGAGACAAGTGCTGGCGATCTCGAAATCCGCGACGGCGTCATTCGCGTGGCCGGCACGGATCGCAGCGTGACGTTCGCGGATCTCGCCAAGCGCGCGGGTAATGATCAGTCGAAACTCACCGGCACCGACAAGTTCACGCAGGCCGACGGCACGTTTCCAAACGGCACGCACATCGCCGAGGTCGAGATCGATCCGGCGACCGGCGCCACCAAAATCGTGAACTATGTGATCGTCGACGATTTCGGTGTGACGCTGAATCCGCTGCTGCTGGCGGGACAGGTTCATGGCGGCGCGGCACAGGGAATTGGCCAGGCGCTGATGGAGCAGGCGTTCTACGACAAGGACGGCCAGCTCGTGACCGGCACTTTCATGGACTATGCGCTTCCGCGCGCCGCCGATGCGCCGTCCTTCACGTTCGAAACTCATAACGTGCCCTGCGTGACCAATCCGCTGGGCGTCAAAGGCGCGGGAGAGGCTGGCTCGATCGGCTCATGTCCGGCGGTCATGAATGCCATCGCCGAGGGGCTGTGGCGCGACTACAAGATCGAACATATCGATATGCCGGCCACCGCCGAGCGGGTCTGGATGGCCATCGAAAGCGCGCGCGGCAAATAGGTTCGCCAAAAAAATCGGTTCAACGACAATTCCGCCTGCGGCATAAAATCCCGGGGCTTTCAAACCCGACAGTGCCTTGCCAATCTCGGCAGGGCCTTGCCAAGACGCCGCAGGAATGATGATTTAGACCGGTTCTAACGGCTGAGAATCGCGAGTAATCGCCAACCGACGGCCAACTCTGGGGAGACTTCTAAAATGAAGCGTATTTCGATTGCGGCCGCCTTGGTGCTGCTGGGTTCGAGCGGGAGTGTTGTGCTGGCGACGCCCGAAGGCTCCGCGCTGATGAAAGCTAACGGCAAGGCTTTGGCGACCGTTTTGCTTCCGACCATGAAGGGCGACAAGCCTTACGCTCAGGCCGATATCGACGCGGCACTGGCGACGATGTCCGACACTGCGGCAAAGCTGCCTGCGCTCTATCCCGACAGCGCCAAGGGCGCGGCAGCTTCGGGCGATTTCAGTCCGTCGCCGAAAGTGTTCGACGACAAGGCGGGTTTTGCGGCCGAGATCGCCAAGTTCGCGGCGGCCGTCACGGCCGCCAAAGGTTCGGTCAAGGATGCCGACACGCTGAAGGCAGCGATGCCCGCGATCACGAAATCCTGCGGCGGTTGCCACGAAACCTATCGCGTCAAAAACGGATAATCCTTCCGCAAGAATTTCATGAAAAAGGGCGGATGCTGCAAAGCATCCGCCCTCATCGTTTGTGAAACGAATTGTCGCTACTCGTCGGCTTTACTTGACGACCTGACCGCGAATTTCGCCGCCCTTGTTCGTCTCAGTATGGACGTTGATATACATCTTGCCGGCCATCAGATCGGCGGCCTGCGCGTCGGTGAGCGTGGCGCTGCCCTCCGCACCGCTGGCCGCATCCTTGAACGGCACGACGACCGGGCCGTTCTTGCCGGCTTCGGCGGGGCCATGGAAATGCGCCATGGTGGCGGGACCGGAGAGACCCGAATATGTGGTCTTCCAGGTCAGCATTTTGGACGCCGTGTCATACGTGACATCCGCCATGCCTTTTCCCGCACTGGTGTTCGGCGGCACTTCCGCCGCACTGGTCAGTGGCACTTTCATCGTCATTTTTTCGGCGAAAGCCGGTCCGGCCAGTGCAACGCACGCCCCGAATGCCGCAGCGGCAATTGCATATCTCGTCTTCATGGGTTTCTCCCTGGGTGAATTTGGTGGCATGGTATGAACACCGAATGAGGGCGTTTAGTTCACCTTTCGGTCGAGCTATTTGGGGGCGGTTATGTTGAAGAAGCTGTTTTGGCTGGCCGTGGCCGCCGGCCTTGCGGGCCTCGCGGTGTTCTGGGTCGTCACCATTCCGGCGGTCGTATCCGCAAGCTCGCTTGCTGTCTACACTCCCAACATTGCCAACGGCGAGACCGTCTTCAACATCGGCGGGTGTGCGTCGTGTCACGCCGTCAAGGGCGAGGCGCGCACTGCGCTCGGCGGCGGTTATGACATCAAATCCGATTTCGGCACGTTCTACGCACCGAACATATCAC
>JBBRGE010000187.1:0-5187 GCA_038241045.1 Hyphomicrobiales bacterium
TGCGGCAATTTTCATGTCAGTGGCTATTATATCATCTGGATTTGCCGCCGATGCCAAACCGCATCGCGTGGCGATTCATGTCGACCAGAACGATCCGGTCGTTATGAATCTCGCACTCAACAACGCCACCAACATCATGGAAAATTACAAGTCGAAGGGCGAAACCGTCGAGATCCAACTCGTGACCTACGGACCCGGACTACATATGCTGCGCGACGACACCTCGCCGGTCAAAGACAGACTGAAGCAGATCAAGGATGCGAGCTTTCCATCCAAGATCACGTTTGCTGCATGCGGCAATACCAAAGAGGGTATGGAGAAACGCGAAGGTAAAGCGATCACCATTGTGTCGGAAGCGGACATCGTTCCGTCCGGCGCGGTGACGCTGATCGAGTTGCAGGAAAAAGGCTGGAGCTATCTCAAACCTTAATCGGAATTTTTTCTCCCCAACAAGTTTGCCCAGCGCCGTTGCACGATATCGCGTGGCGAGCCGTCAACCAGAACGGCTATTCCGATGCGCGCACCGAGTAACATTCCGCCGACCGCGAATGGCCATGACAGTGCCAACACCGAGCCTGCGGTGATGCCCTGACCGATGGTGCAGCCGCCGGCGAGAATTCCGCCGACGCCCATCAGCGCGGCACCCCCGAGATGACGGCGCATTTCATGATCGTCGTCGAAGGCTTCCCATCGCAGCTCATTGCTGCGCCATGCCGCTAGCCACGATCCGATCACGACGCCGAACACGCTTGCTATTCCAAAGTCGCTGAAGTTCGAGGCGTTCAGCAGTGTTGCGTAAAGCGCTTTGCCGATGGTGGAAACGAAAGTGAGGCTCTGAGGTTGGATTGGGGCGAACGCATCGCCGAGCGAAGTGGTTGCGATCCATCCCGCGACGACACCGAGGCCGAGCACGATTCCGGCGGTCAACAATCGCGGCGCGCGCCGCAGCCGCCGATCGCCGAGCGCCAGCCAGCACAATAACGCGCCGACGAGCACGGCGACCCAAATGCGCACGTCGTGACCCAACGCATGCGACGACAACGACGCCATGTCGGACCGCACGCCGTCCGGCATCGCAATCGACAGATTTTCGAGAAACCCGATGCGCAATCCGGATAGCACGCCGCGCAAGGTCGCATACGCGGTCGCGCCCAGCACGATGACAACGATGAGACTGCGCAGATCGCCAGCGCCTAACCGCACCAGCGAACCGAACCCGCAGGTGCCGACCATCGCCATGCCGATGCCGAACATCAGCGCGCCGATGATAATGGCGACCACCGGCAGCGCAAGCGGCGTATAGGAAATCAGATTGGGATCGATCAGACGGCCCAGAATCAAAGCCTGCGTGCCGAGGATTGCGATGCCGAGCGCAAGGCCGAACACCCGAAGCCTGCGGCTGTCCCCGCCCATCAGAGCGTCTTCAATCGCGCCGAACGAGCAGAGTCTCGCGTGACGTACCGCAAACCCGACGGCGATGCCGATCAGCAGGCCGCTCAATGCTGGCAACCATGCCATCAGGCTCTGCACGTTACTCTCCCGGTCGTTCCCCCAATTCAGCAGGCAGTTTTGCACGCCAGCCGTTTGCGGGGATTACTTTTTTGCCGGCGTGGATTCAGGCGCGCAGAAAATGTCGTACACCACCGAGATCACGCGCCGCACGTCGTCATTGGCGAGGCTGTAGTAGATCGTCTTGCCGTCGCGCCGCGTATCCACCATGCCGTCGTAACGTAAGCGCGCGAGTTGCTGCGACACCGCTGACTGACGCAGCGACAGGATGTTTTCCAGCTCTGTCACCGAGCGTTCGCGCTCCGCCAGAAGACACAGCAAGAGCAAACGATTCTCGTGCGACAGTGCTTTGAGAAAATTACTCGCTTTGCGCGCCTTGCGCATCAGCAGATCGAGCTCGGGGGAATACTCCGCCCCGTCGCGCAGTTCGGTTTCGATGTCGGACGGAATGAGAGAGGTCATGCGATGCGCTTCGTTCAATTCGTTGGCGTAAAATTAATACGTTCCGGTTCGGGTGCGGCTTTCGCCGCCACCTTGGCGACAAGCTCGTCCAGCAATCCCCAGAACTGGTCGTCGCTGCTATAGCCTTCGATGCGTCCGATCTCGCGGCCACGGTCCACCACCACAAAGGTCGGCGTGTAGCGCACCGGCGATTGCAGCGCGACGCCGCTCGATGACTGCTGACTGACGTCGATGCGGCGCAGCGGAAGAATCTTCGCCTCTGCGGTCTTGTCGTAAATGCTGCCGACGGCGCGGTCCCAGCGCAGGCAATAAATGCAGCCGCCGCTCTCGAACATCAGCAATTCAGCCGCGCGGGCGGGCAGCGACAGCAAGTTCGCTGCGAATGCGAACAGGCCGACTAACAAAAGTTTTGCAGCGGTTTTCCCGAACATGTGATACATATAAACAAATTCGCATATATCCGCCAGACCCTATCATTGCTGGCTTACCCCAGAGACACTCATGCCGAATGCAACCAAGCTCAATGTGACCAGACGCGAGGCGATCGCTGTGGCAGGTGCAGGCTTGCTGGCACTTCGGGTGAACCCGGCGCTTGCCAAAGCCAAACTCGGCGACGACGGCCTCTATCAGATGGACTGGTATCTGGAGAGCTTTCTCGATCTCACCGAGGATGTGACTGGTGCTGCCGCGAAGGGCAAACGCCTCGCGATCAATTGGGGGCTAAAAGGCTGTCCCGGCTGCAAGCACATGCACGAGGTTTACATGACCGATCCCAAGGTCGAGGATTACATTCGCGACAATTTCGAAATTCTTCATCTGAATGTTCTCGGCTCCCGCGATGTGACGGATTTTGACGGCAAAAAATTCGCCGAGAAGCCGTTAAGCGCTGTCTACGACATCAAGGGCACGCCGACGATCCAGTTTTTTCCGGAAAAAACCGACGGGCTTGCGTCGTTGAAGGGGCAGGCGCGGGAAGTGGCGCGGATGAGCGGGCTTCCTGAAAAGGGCGAATTTCTCGCGATGTTTCGCTTCGTGCGCGAGCAGGGTTATGAGCAGGGACCTTTCGCGGATTGGTTGAAGAAGCAGGTGTGAGCATCGTTCTCCATTTTAAGTTTGTCATCACCGGGCTTGACCCGGTGATCCCAATAGATTGGGCACGATGCTCCCCTGATCGGGATGGCCGGAACAAGTCCGGCTATGACAAAAAATTAAATCAGCGTCCTAAAAATCCAATTTCTCTTTAATCGCGCTAACGCCCGCCTTCGCACACGCTTCGTCCGCGTCGCCGCCCGGTGCGCCGGAGACACCGACCGCGCCGATCATCGTGCCTGCGGCCTCAACCGTGATACCGCCGCCGATCATCACCACGTTCGGCAGATTGCGTAATCCTGACTGCGGCATGCCCGGCTGCGAGATCGCCATCAGATCGAGCGTGCTGGTGCGGAAGGTCGCCGCCGTCCACGCTTTGCCTTGCGCGGTCGTCGGCGTATGCGTGCCGGCGAAGCGATCGCGCAGCATCACCTGCGGATTTCCAAATCTGTCGGTCACCACGACGGCGACCTGAAATCCTTTTTTCTGGCAATCGGCAAGCGTTGCACGCGCCAGATCGAGCGCCAGTTCAGGACTGAGCGATTTGTAAGTGACAGTGGCGTCCTGTGCATGGACAGGGGACGCGAGCAGGGCGGCGCACGCTGCGCCTGCCAACACATGACGAAGTGACATTGCTCTGCTCACTTAACTTACGTTTTGCACGCTTACTTGTTGACCGGGGACTCCGGATCGAACAGTAGCGCCACCAGATCGGTGATTTGCTTCTCGCTCAAAACCTTGTTGGTCCCGAAGCGCGGCATGTTCGAACAGGCCAGCACCGCCTGCGAGTCGAAGATCTTGATGAAGGCGTTTTTAGCCTCCGCCGCGTCGAACTTGCGCTCTTTGCCATAGTTCAAGAGGCTCGGGCCGAGCGTGCCGAAGGACACTTCGGATTTTTCGAGCTGATGGCAAGCATAACAGTTGCCGCCCGCGACCGTGCCTGCGGGATCGGAGAACTGTCCGCCCCGACCGTTGTTGGCGATCTTCTTGCCTTCCTTCCAGTCGCCCAGCAATTTGCCGTCGGCGGGATAAGTCACCTTCGCAAGTTCAGCCTTGACGATCTTGTCGGCATCTTTCGATGACACGTCGTTATTTGCGGCGTTGCAGGCTTTGAGCGTGTCGTCCGGCACGATTTTTTCCTGCCACTCCGGCGGCGCCTTGCCGAACGTGTTTTTCAGATACGCCTCGACGACTGCGGGATCGGCTTTCTTGGCCGCAGGCGCTGCTGCGGTTTTCTTCGCTGGCTCGGCCTTCTTCGTCTGGGCGATTGCGCCGTAGGACAATCCGGCAACGATGCTTGAGGCGACGAGAAGGGCGGCGAATTTTGCGTTCGTATTCATGATGCGCTCCCTTATCGCTTGATCGAGGGTACGTTGATGGTGCCGCCGACCGCCTGCTTCTGCAGGAACACGGTCAGCGCGGTGAGGCTGTCGGAGGCGTATTCAGGAACCGGCCAGCGCTGCTGGCGATAACAATCCCACAGCCGGTGTTGCATCGTGCGCAGCGCGCTTGCCGAGACGCGATAGGTCGGCCATGTCGCCATGGTGTCCTGCGGCTGTTTTCCCGGTTTGGACAGATTCGGAAGTCCCTGCAGGCGGATGCGTTTGCCGTCTTCGGCATGGCAGGTCGAACAAGAAAAATCATTCACGCCGCCGCGGCGATAGAACAGCGCTTCGCCGACCGCCGCCATCTCCTGCTCTTTGGGATGGGCGAGCGGAACGGCGATCTTCATGCCGTTCGATTTGTTGGCGATGTAGGCGACGAGATCTTCCATGTCGGAGGCTTTGCCGACGCCGGAGAATCTGCGTGCCACCACATCCTTGGTGTCGAGATCCTGAACCTTCTGCATGCACCACAACAGGCGCTGCTCGAGGTCCATGACCTTGTCGGAATCCTTGAAGTAACGCGGCAGATGCGCGAACGCGCCTTCGAGTTTGCCGGCGCCTTCGCCGAGGTCGCAAGTTTCAAGCGAGACGTTCTTGGTGCCGCGCGCCATTTTCCACAGAACTTCGCCGCGATCCACCGCAAGGAACCCAGGATTGGAAAACGGATCGGAAATCATCGCGCGATAACGCTCGATTTCCTTTTCACTCGCGTCTTGTGCATGTGCAGCAAGACCCGAAAAAC
>JBBRGE010000188.1:0-5177 GCA_038241045.1 Hyphomicrobiales bacterium
GTTTTTTCAAGGAGGGCGGCTTCTTCACCTCCGATGCAAAAGCGCGTTTCGTATCACCCGACGTCCCGATGCTGCGAGGTGAAACGTCAGCGGCGCGTCCGCTGCGGCTCAATACCGGACGCATTCGCGATCAATGGCACACGATGACGCGGACGGGCTTGAGCCCGCGTCTCGGTGTACATTTGCCCGAACCCTACATCGAAATTCATCCGGACGACGTAGGGCTTGCCGACGTGACCGATGGAGGCTTTGCGCGCGTTGCGACCGATCTCGGGCAATGCATTCTCAAGGTCGTCGTCAGCGACCGTCAGCAGCGCGGAATGTTGTTTGCGCCGATCCACTGGAGCGCGGAGAATTCTTCATCCGCGCGCGTCGGTGCCTTGGTGGCTCCGTTTACCGATCCGTTTTCAGGCCAGCCGGAAAACAAGGCAACACCGGCTGCCATCGAAGCCGTCAAGTTCGCTCAGCGCGGTTTTTTGTTGGCGCGCCAGCATCTCGTACTTCCACAAGGGGTGTGGTGGGCGCGCGTTGCCGTGACCGGCGGTTACGGCTATCTGCTGGCAAGCAATTCAAGCATTGCCGGCTGGAAATCCTTTTTGTTGCCGCAGGACGAGAGCATTGCAGTCGCCGAATATGAAGACGGCGCGGGCGGCGTCTACCGTGCAGCGTCTTTCAAAGACGGTTGTCTTGAGACGTGTCTTTTCATTGAGCCGTCTCGCGACGTTCCGAACTGGGAACCGGCGAAGGCGATATTCGCCTCAAATACCGTGACGGACGATCAGCGGCGTTCGCTTCTGTCGGGCAAGTCAACGGATGGCTTGATCAGTAGCGGCCCCATTGTCTGTGCTTGCTTCGGAGTTGGTAGCACGACAATCTGCGATGCGATTGCGTCGGGCGCACACTCCGTGTCCGAGATTGGCACGCAACTCAAAGCCGGAACCAATTGCGGATCGTGCGTCCCGGAATTGAAGCGCTTGATCGCGCAATCAAAGATTGAAGTAGCCGCATCCGCCGCCGTCGCGCGACCGGCGATTAGTTCTGCGGATTGAACGGCGCGACGTCTATTCCGTTGCCGTTGAGTTCGGCGCGGACGGCTCGCGCGATATCCACCGCGCCGGGCGTATCGCCGTGAATGCAGACAGTATCGATCTTCACCTTGATGATCTTGCCGGACGCGGCGACAATTGCGCTGTCCTGAACCATGCGCACAACCCGATGCGCAATCTTGTCCGCATCGTGCAACACCGCTCCTCGTTTGCTGCGCGCGACAAGTTGCGCGTCATCTTCATAAGCGCGGTCGGCGAACACTTCGTGGATGAGTTTCAACCCTGCGGCTTCGCCCGCGCGCGCCAACGCTGAATTCGGCAGCACAACGAAACAGAGTTTGGGATCGACAGCCTTAATCGCAGCAGCAATCGCGCGCGCCATCATGTCATCGACGCAGCCGACGTTCGACAACGCGCCGTGCGCCTTGACATGTGTCACCTTGTGACCCGCGAGAGCCGCGACCGCCTGAAGCGCGCCAATCTGATAGGCAACCATCGTCTCGATTTCTGACGATGTCAGTCCGGGTATCGGCCGCCGCCCAAAGCCGTGAAGATCACGATAGCCGGGATGCGCGCCGATACTTACGCCGCGCTCCTTCGCAAGCTTCGCGGTCTTGAACATGATATCGGAATCGCCGGCATGAAATCCGCAGGCGATGTTCACGCTGCTTGCGACACTCAGCATGGCATCATCGTTACCCATATCCCATGCACCGAAACCTTCGCCAAGGTCGCTGTTGAGATCGATCTTCATGCGTTGCTTTATCCCTTGACCTAGTCGCCGCTACGTTGATTTTGCCACGTCACGGTGTCGATTGCATTCACTGCTGCGCCGGCGACATTGGCCCGCCGCAACTCGTCAAGGTTGAGGTTCGTGCCTCCAGCGGCGCGGATTCGGCTGGGCAGAGACGTGAGAAACGCAGCGAGCTTCTTGGCCTCGTCCTGCGCGTCGCGCACGGAAATTGCAATGAAGTGAAACTTCGATCCAGCCTGCAACTGTGCGAAACGTCCGAGGTCGGCGCTGATGACCGTCGCGATCTTGGGATAGCCGCCTGTCGTACCGCGATCCAACATGAGCACGATGGGATGGCCCGATCCCGGCACCTGCACGCTGCCGTTCACTGTCCCGTCGGAGACAATGTTATGTCCCTTTAGATGATTGATCTTCGGTCCTTCCAGTCGATAGCCCATGCGGTCGCTGGTTGCGGAAATCACCCATTCGGTGTTGAGAAAAAGGTCTCGCGCGTCGCCGAATTCGTCATCCTGTGGACCCATGACGACGCGGATGGGTCCATTGGCCGGTTCAGGCATGTCGAGCTGTCGTTCATGCGTTGCACAGGATACGTCTCCGACAGTTATCTCATCTCCGTCGCGAAGCGCGCGCGGGTAGGGGCTACCGATACCGGAACGGGCATTGACCGACAGACTTCCAAACATCGGTTCGCCGGGAATTCCGCCTTCGACAGCAAGGTAACTGAACACGCCGTTTCGCGCCGGTCCCAGTTTCAGCGTTTCGCCTTCAGCGATGAGCGCGGATTGATTCAATGGCAACGGATGTCCTGCGACATCCGCCTGACGCGCTGCTCCTGACAGCGCGATGCGGATTGCGCCGTCGCGCGCCGTAAAAGAAGTACCAAGCGGCCCGACTTCGATCGCTGCATCAAAGCTCGAATTGCTAACGAGACAATTGGCGGCCGCCAAAGCCACACGGTCCATCGCACCGCACGGCGGCAGCCCGTAACGCTGCGTACCAAATCGTCCGCTATCCTGGATGGAAGTTGCAGGCCCAACGCTGGCGACGACGAGCTTGCTCATGATGTAACCGGTTCTGCGACAGGCTCGCCTCGTTCAGCAGCGCGATCGAGCGCGTCGAATTCATTGGCCGCGATTGCGTAAAAGTTGATGCGATCGCCGGGCTCTAGAAGAAACACCGGCTCACGCTTGGAATGAAATGTCCGAGCCGGAGTGCGGCCAAGCAAATGCCATCCGCTGGGAGCCGCAAGGCATTGCACGCAAGCCTGAGCACCGCCGATCGAGATTGTGCCGCTCGGCGTCTCAGTCCGGGGGCTTTCGCGGCGGGGCGTCGCGATGGAAGGATCAAGTCCGCTGAGATAGGCAAAGCCCGGGGTGAATCCGATCATCGCCACCACATAGTCATTCTTCGTGTGTCGCGCGATCACTTCATCGGCGGTGATTTGATGGCTGCGTGCAACGTCATCGAGATCGATGCCAAAATCGCCGCCATAGACGACGGGAATGCGCCAGCGCCGCGTGGCATTCAGCGCTACATCCGGCAGCCGAGCCAATTCTAAAAGCTTCTCGGAGATCGCGTCGAACCCGATGACGACGGGGTCGTAATGAACCAGCAATGACCGATAGGTCGGGACAGTTTCAGTGATGCCCGCGACTTTGGCACTTGCAACCGCTCGGTCGAGCGACAGCACCCGGCGATTGAAATCAGTATCGATGATGCTGCCGAATTCCACCGTCAATGCGGTATCGCCGGAGGGCAGGACGCGGGGCGAGACTGACATGCGCTCACAGCAAGTGTTTGTGGTTTGACATCCAGTGTCGGACACTCACGACAGATTGGCAACGTCGAAGGCTGCATCGCTCGGTTCACGGATTGTCAGCTTGACGGCATTGCGAGGTTTGGCAAGAAGTGACAGCCCGCCGAAGGAGAGTTTGAATGCCGCTTACGCCGCAACAGATCGAGACGCTCAAGCACGGTTCCACCGCTACCGTAACAACTGTGTTGTTGAAGAAGGGACTGCGGAATGTCTGGCTGCGCGGATCGCGTCCGCTGCGTCCGGGGCAGGAGCGGCTGGTGGGCCCGGCCTTTACGCTTCGCTTTGTCCCGGCGCGCGAGGATCTCGCCACGCCCGAATCCTGGTCGAAGCCGATCTCGACGCGAACCGCGATTGAGGCCATGCCAGAAGGCTGCATTACCGTAGTCGACGCAATGGGCGTCACGGATGCTGGAATTTTCGGCGACATTCTTTGCGCCCGCATGGCAAAGCGCGGCGTCACCGCATTGGTGACGGATGGCGTCGTGCGCGATCTCGAAGGCTGCCTCGGAACGGGACTTCCAATCTGGTGCAACGGGGCGGCTGCGCCGCCGTCAGTCGCAGGGCTTACTTTCGTCAACTGGGGTGAACCGATCGGATGTGGCGGCGTTGCGGTGTTTCCCGACGACGTCATCGTTGCCGATCAGGACGGCGCGGTTTTAATCCCACAAGCCTTCGTCGAACACATTGTTAGCGAAGGCCCGGAGCAGGAGGCGATGGAAGGCTGGATCGTCAACGAAGTGAACAACGGCGCTGAATTGCCGGGCCTCTATCCGATGAATGCGGAGACAAAGGCACGTTACGCGGCTTCGAAGAGCAAGAAATCCTGAATCGGAATTCCTATCGCGAACGCGAGGGACGCCAACCGACGACTGCAGCTTCCACGACGCTGCCGGACTCGCAATTTCGCCAGGCGCCGTTTTCCCAACGGCAAGCAAACGGCAATTGGTAGGTTCCACTTTTGTCTTCGCAAAGGACCTGCACCGGCTCATTTTGAGGCGGATTTCCATGTCCATTAAATTCCGCGAGACGCTGCGCGCGTGTTGCCATTAAGATTCTCCTGAAAATCGAACGCCTTGATCAATGCTCGGTTCCAGAATGAACGCGGCATGCGGCAATTCGTTGGCATTCGAATCAATATTTGAAAATGAAGGAGTTCCACGATTTTCGGTGTCACGAAAAGGTCGTTGTTGCGCAGTTCCGCCAGATACCAACGATTTTATCCGATAGGTCCAAGCATTGATTTACCGGCAGGCGCGATGATGTGAATCAAGAATTGGGAGCAACCGCGTGCTGCAATTCATTTTCGCGCTTTTGTGTGGGGGAGGGTTGTTCCTGCTTGCGGGCGCAACCAGAAACCACGGCTGGCATTTTGCGGATCAATTATGCATGCACGGCGCGGTGATTTGCGACAATCCGAGCGTGATAGTGGCAACCGGCTCGGTGCTGGTGATCTTCGCCGCAATCCATTTGATGGTGCGCAATTGAAAATCACATCGCGCGCGTCTGCCAAAAATCTTCGGCAGCGGCAGCAGTAAACAGCGGATCGATCACCGACGTGCTC
>JBBRGE010000189.1:0-5156 GCA_038241045.1 Hyphomicrobiales bacterium
AGCCTGCTCGGCCTTTCCACCGCGACCCCGATGTCGAAGGCCGAACTGATTGCGCTCGGCGAGACGCTGCTGTCGCGGCGCGGCGAGGCGACCGGTGTGGCGCTGGCGAATTCTCTGCTGGCGGGTTACGCGGCGGCGAGCGAGGAGAACAAGCTCGCGTTCCTCACAGCACTGGCCGATATGTTCGGGCCGGACATGCAGCAACTGACGAAGGCACTAGATGCCGTGCGCGACAGCAATGCGTCGCCGGATACGGTCAATCAATTGCTGAAAGCCGCCGAGCCGCGACGGCAGGAATTGATCCGGCGATTGAACCTCGCGCCCGGCGGCACAGCATCGTTGGTCCGGATGCGAGAAGCTTTGCTGACGCACACCGCCGATCACCCGCAACTCAAATATGTCGATAGCGATTTCGTGCATCTGTTCGCGTCGTGGTTCAATCGCGGCTTTCTGGTGCTGCAAAAGATCGACTGGACCACGCCGGCGAACATTCTGGAAAAGATCATCCGCTACGAACAGGTGCACACGATTGGAAGTTGGGACGATCTGCGCGCCCGTCTCGCGCCAACCGACCGGCGCTGCTATGGCTTCTTTCATCCGCGACTGGTCGATGAGCCGCTGATCTTCGTCGAGGTGGCTCTTACGCGCGAAATCCCCGCGTCGATCGCGCCGCTGCTCGATCTCACCCGCGAACCAATTGCGGCGAGCGAGGCGACGACGGCGGTGTTCTATTCGATCTCCAACACCCAAAAAGGGCTTGGCGGAATTTCCTTCGGCAATTTTCTTATCAAGCAGGTGGTGGAAGACTTGCAGCGGGAGCTGCCGAACCTGCAGACCTTCGTCACGCTATCGCCGGTGCCGAATTTCGCGGGCTGGCTGAAACGTCAGCGCTCCGACAATTCTCCGCTGATCGACGAGACCGCGCGCGTGGCACTCGATGCGCTCGACACGCCGGACTGGTTCGACAATCCCGACATGACCGAGCGCGTCAAGGCGGCGCTGTTGCCGCTCGCTTCGTATTACTTTCTTGAAGCTAAAAATTCACGCGGCCAACCGCTTGATTCCGTGGCGCGCTTTCATCTCGGCAATGGCGCGCGGCTGGAGCGGCTGAATTTTCTCGGCGACCGCTCTGCGAACGGCCTGCGCCAGTCGCACGGCCTCATGGTCAACTATCTCTATGCGCTCGGCGAGATTGAGAGCAATCACGAAGCCTTTGCCGAGAAGGGTCAGATTGCGGCGTCGTCCTCGGTTCGCAAGATATTGCCGGCGCGCGTGCTGGCAACCGAGGCGGCCGCGAGTCACTGAAAAACAGGAGGCCCACCATGAGCTGGATGCCGTCGAACGATCCCATCCTCGGCGATGCGCCGTCATGTGACGCGCTCGAACTAATGATCGTGCCGCGAACGCGCGATCTCGGCGACGGCTTTCAGGTGCGGCGCGCGTTGCCGCACGGCAAGCGGCAGATGGTCGGGCCGTTTATTTTCTTCGATCATTTCGGACCGGTGCAATTCGTCGCCGGCAAGGGCATGGACGTGCGCCCGCATCCGCATATTGGACTTGCTACGGTGACTTATTTGTTCGACGGCTCGATCATGCACCGCGACAGCGAAGGCAACATTCAGGAAATCCAACCCGGCGCCATGAACCTGATGACCGCAGGTCGTGGAATTGCGCATTCGGAGCGCACGCCGGATGTTGAGCGCACCAACGGCCAGAGCATGCTCGGTCTGCAAAGCTGGATCGCGCTCCCAAAGGGGCGAGAAGAAATCGCGCCGTCGTTTCAACATTACGGCGCGGCGACGCTTCCGACCATGCAGGACAAAGGCTTCAGCGCGAAGATCATTGCGGGCAAATCGTTCGGCGTATCCTCCAAGGTCGAAATGGTGTCGGACTGGTTCTATGTCGAAGTCGCGCTTGACGCCGGAATGTCCGCGCCGCTCGACGCCGATCACGAGGAACGCGCGATCTATCTTGTCGATGGCGAAGTGGATATCGCGGGCGATAAATTCATAGCGCCGCAGCTTTTGATTTTTCGCCCTGGCGATCGCATCACCGTGAAGGCGCTTCGCAAAACGCGGATGATGTTTCTCGGCGGCAGTGCACTCGAAGGCCCGCGCCACATCTGGTGGAATTTCGTCTCCTCGTCGAAGGAGCGGATCGAACAGGCCAAAGCCGATTGGAAAGCCGGACGCTTCGAACATGTCCCCGGCGAAAACGAATTCATCCCATTGCCGGATTAGAACGAACGCCGCTTCCGCCCTGCGAAACGCAACCGCGGCCGCATGGCTGATCCAACTTCGCAAGAACCAAACCCCGCGCCGTTTACAGCTCAAGTGGATTGCCGGATAGTCGCGCGTGAAAACACGGCATAAGCCCGCGATCCAATTTCGGAGAGGATACGTCCATGCAATTCAATCATTGCAGACTGGAAATCGACGGCAATGTCGCGACGCTGGTGATGGATCACCCCGAAGTCATGAACGCGGTCTCCACCGATATGCTCGCAGGCTTGAGCGAAGCGCTCGACAGCGTGACCGAGAAGCGCGATGAAATCCGTTGCCTCGTGCTGACCGGGGCCGGAAAAGCATTCTGCACGGGTGCCAATCTCCAAGGCCGCAACAACGCGGACAATAAAGTTCGCAGCAACGCCGGTGCGGCATTGGAGACCGCATTTCATCCGTTCCTGCGGCGGCTGCGCGATTTGCATTGCCCGATCGTCTCGTCGGTCAACGGCCCTGCGGCCGGTGCCGGGATGAGCTTCGCCCTGATGGGCGACATCGTGATCTGCGCGCGTTCGTCCTATTTCCTGCAAGCCTTTCGACGCATCGGACTGGTGCCGGATTGCGGTTCGACATGGATTTTGCCGCGTCTGATCGGCCGCGCGCGTGCGATTGAATTGTCATTACTCGGCGAGCGGCTTCCCGCGGAGAATGCGCTGGAATGGGGTCTGGTCAACCGCGTGGTGGACGATGCGGCTTTGGCCGAAGAAACCAAAAAGCTCGCGCACGATCTGGCTAACGGGCCGACGGTGGCGTTGTCGCTGATCCGGCGGCTCTACTGGGACAGCCCGGAAAATTCATTCGAGCAGCAAATCGATATGGAAAAGCAGTCGCAGGTCGCAGCCGGACGCGCTGAAGATTTCAAGGAAGGCGTCGCGGCGTTTCTGGAGAAACGTCCCGCGAAGTTCAAGGGACGCTAAGAGCCGGAAGCTAACAGAGCGCCGCCATCAGGCGACGCTGCTCATATAGGCTTCGCGGCGGCCCATCACGCTCTGCGCGGCAATTTTGGCTTGGGCGCGCGTTGCGGTCGAGATCGTGCGGTATTCCAGATCGGGAAGTGTGACCGGATCGCGCCGTCCGAAAAACGACAGCAACGATTTCGATCCGAATGAGAGATTGGCAAGCGCCTCTGCGAGATTGTCGGCAGACGCGAACGCGAACAGCGCCCCTGACGTAACGGGCCTGACTTCGAAAATTCCGGGACCGATCGGAGCTTCAAGCGACTCGCCGCGAGCTACCTTGGGATAACGCTTCCATTCACTCCACGTCGCAATCATCGTGTCCTTCCGGCGCATCTGCGCGCCAACGCTTTAAAATCACTAACGTTCTTGCTGAGATTTCAGAAAAGATACGTGGGGTCTTACGCCGCCGTTTCAACGGAAAGCCGTTTAAAATGTTCCCGATGGGTTCTTCGACGTTGGTCGTAGCGAACCGGTTTCAAGTTCAAACCGGCAAACCTTGCCACTGCGCCAGCGCTTTTAATGAAGTCTGAGGCCGTGCGCCAATATGTTGAATCACTTCTGCGGCAGCCAGCGCGCCAAGCTGCCCCGATTGCTCATGCGTCAATTCGCGCACGGTTCCGAACAGAAAGCCCGCCGCGAACAAATCGCCCGCGCCGGTCGTATCCACCACCTGTTTCACAGGAAACGCCGGAACCGCTGTGACTTTCGCCTTGGTTGCGACCACGCACCCTTTTTCGCTGCGGGTGACGACGGCGAGATTTGCGTCGCTCCGCAATTGCGCCAGCGCCTTGTCGAAATCGCCGATCTGATAGAGCGACGTGAGTTCAGCCTCGTTGGCGAACACAAGATCGACGGTCTTGGTTTTGATCAGATCGAGAAATTCATCGCGGTAGCGGCCGACGCAGAAGGCGTCCGATAACGTGAGCGCGACAGTACGCTTGTTGTCGTGTGCGATCTTGGAGGCTTTCAGAAAGGCCTGCTTCGCGTCCTTTGGGTCCCAGAGATAACCTTCGAGATAGACGATCGAGGATGAGGCGATCTGCGCCGGGTCAATGTCAGAGGGCGACAAGTCCTGCGCAGCTCCCAAGAATGTATTCATGGTGCGCTCGCCGTCGGGCGACACCAGAATATAAGACCGCGCCGTTGCGGCGCCGGTCTTTGCAGCCGGCGTTTTAAAAACAACGTTTGCAGATTTAATGTCGTGTTCAAAAACATGGCCGAGCTGATCGTCGCGCACCTTGCCGACAAAGGCCGCGCGCGCGCCGAAACTCGCCAGCCCCGCGATGGTGTTCGCCGCGGAGCCGCCGGAAATCTCGGTGGCTGGACCCATAGCTTTGTAAATGGCTGTCGCCTGCCCCTCGTCGATCAGCGCCATCGCGCCCTTGGTCATGCCATGCCGGACCAGAAAATCGTCATCAGCTTTTGCCAGAACATCGACAATCGCATTGCCGATCCCGAGAACGTCGTATGTTGCTGCGTTCATTAATGATAATCCTGACAGAATGGCGCAGACGCGCCGAAAGCTGATATTTCAAAAGGGCTGAAGCCGCGACCTATCACGACAATGCGCTAGCCAGCAAGCGCACCATTCACGGTTGGCGTCATAACATCCACATCATGACTTCAAGACCGACCGCATGATCCGCCATATCCTCACCGTCTCGACCGGAACGCTGGCCTCGCGAATCCTGGGGTTCATCCGGGATTCGATGATTGCTGCACTGCTCGGCGCGGGGCCGATCGCGGACGCATTTCTGGTCGCCTTTCAGTTCATCAATGTCGCACGGCGCTCGCTGACCGAAGGCGCGCTGAATGCGGCATTGGTACCGGGCTATCTGCGCATCCGCGAAACCGAAGGCCATGTGGCGGCTGCTGCTTTTGCCGGCCGGGTGCTCGGCAGCGTCAGTCTTATTCT
>JBBRGE010000190.1:0-5155 GCA_038241045.1 Hyphomicrobiales bacterium
GCGCCTTGATCTGTCCGTTCGAAAGAACGCAATCCCGGGCGGTACGGGTGATGGTGCCCTGATAGCGCAGATCGCTTCCGCTCGCCGGCTTGCCCGGCAGACCGACCGCCAGCGTCGATGCACCGAAACGAATTTGAACGCTGGGACATGTCAGATCGCTGTTATCGGTCTCCTGCGTCGAGGCGGTCGCCGTAGTCGTAGCTTCCTGCGACTTCGACCCGAATAACTGGCTGAACCGCCCGCTGACCGAGGATGACGAGCTTGGCCCCGACGACGAACCGAACATGCTGCCGCCGCCACAACCCGTGAGCGCGCCTGCCGCTATCACAGCCAGCATCGCGTGGGCGGCTCGCTTTGCGTTGATGTTCATGATCGCTTCCGGCGGGTCCAAAAGTAAAGGCACGGCCTTATAGCAGGGCAAAGACGGCGAACCAAAGGCGCAAGGCCCCTCAATAGGCCTCCGCATGCGTACTGGTTAACCGCGAACATCCTCATCCAGCAGGCCGTAGAGATAATGGTCCTGCCATACGCCGTTAATGCACAGATATCGCCGTGCCAGCCCCTCGCGCGCGAAACCGCATTTTTCCAACACTTTCACCGAAGCGAGATTGCCGGGGATGCAGGCGGCCTCAACGCGATGCAGATTGAGTTCGCCGAATAGCGTCGGCAGCAATACGCGCAGTGCCGACGTCATGTAGCCCTTGCCCGCGAACGTCTGGCCGATCCAGTACCCGATGGTGCCTGCCTGGACGATCCCGCGACGAACATTGGCAAGCGTAACACCGCCGACGATCGCATCGTCGTCTTCGCGCTGGATGACGAACGGATAAGCGCGGTCTTCGGCGACGTCTTCGGCATAGCGTCGCAGTCGCCGACGGAATCCAGACCGCGTCAGATCGTCGGACGGCCAGATCGGCTCCCACGGAGTTAGGAAAGTCCGGCTCCGTTCGCGCAATTCGCTCCACTGTGAATAATCCGCCATCACCGGCGCGCGCAGCAATAGCCCCTGCCCCCGTGGGGCAAGTGCCGGAGCCGTCGCCGATGGCAGACGAAACAAGGCCACGATCACAACCTCTGTGGATGAACCATAGTGTCGCGAGTTTAGCGCAAACCCGCAGCTTCACCAATGTCTGCCGCCGAACCTAGTGAAGCAGCGCCTTTGCCTTCGGTCGGGACAATCCCTCGGCAAGTGCGACGGCTTTGTCGAGGCCGCGTCCGTTTCCGAGCGCAACCACCGCCGGGCGGCTTCGGCTCAAGAGCCCGCGGGCGGCGTTGCGCGTCGTCTCGACGCTGACGGCATCAATCCGCTCCACGAGTTCTGCCGCCGTGAGCGGACGGCCATAGGCGAGAATATGACGAGCCATCTGCTCGGCCCGCGCGCTGCAACTTTCCAGCGCCATCAGAAGCCCTGCTTTCATCTGCGCTTTTGAACGCGCGATTTCGGCTTCGGTCAGCGTTTCGACCGCGTTGTTCATTTCGTCGACGATAACTTCCATCATCTCCGGCGCATCGCTCGGATCGGTACCCGTATAGAGGCCAAAGAATCCGGTGTCCGAATACGGCGCGTGGAAGGTGTAGATCGCGTAGCAAAGCCCGCGCTTCTCGCGCACTTCCTGAAACAGCCGCGACGACATGCCGCCGCCCAGAATATTTGTGAAAACCTGAAGGCTGAATAGCGACAGATCCTTTTGCGGCACCCCTTCGAGTGCCAACGTCAGATGCGCCTGTTCGAGATCGCGATGGATCACACGCGATCCGCCCTTGCCGAACATCGCAGGTGCCGGCTTCGGCGATGGCGTTGCATCGAAACTTGCGAACCGCTGTTCGGCCTCGGCGACAACCTTTTTGTGATCGACCGCGCCAGCGGCCGCGACAACCATCTCGGGCCCGCGATAATGCGTCGTCAGGTAATTTCCAAGGCCGTCACGATCGATAGCAGCGAGCGTTTGCGGCGTGCCCAGCAGTGAGCGGCCCAGCGGCTGATCCGGGTAACACAATTCGTTGAGATGCTCGAATACAACATCGTCCGGCGTATCTTGCGCTGCGCCGATTTCCTGCGCGATCACGCTTTTTTCACGTTCAAGCTCGTCAGCGTCGAACAAAGGATTTGCAAGAATGTCCGAAAGCACATCGAGTGCCAGCGGCACGTCCGCTTTGAGGACGCGCGCATAATACGCCGTGGTCTCGGTCGAGGTGGCCGCATTGAGATCTCCGCCGACGGCTTCGATCTGTTCGACGATGTCGCGCGAGCTGCGCGTCGTCGTGCCTTTGAACGCCATATGTTCCAGAAGATGCGACATGCCGTGTTCGTCGGGCTTCTCGTCGCGGCCGCCGACGCCGGTCCACACGCCAAGCGCGGCCGTCTCCAGATGCGGCATGGTGTCGGTGATGACCGTCAGACCTGATTTGAGTTTGGTGACATCGACGCTCATCCGGATACTCCTTGCTTGGCCGCGCGACTCACAGAAAGAACGAACCGTTCGACTTCGCTCTGATCGTTGGCCATGACCTTGATCTGCTCGGACTTGGTCATCAGCCCGTCGAGCCACACCGGCAATGCCGGGCGGACGCCGCAGGCAGCCTCAACGGCATCCGGAAATTTTGCGGCATGCGCGGTCGACAGCACGATGTTGGGAACGGTCGATACCGGCTTGTCGTGCTCCGCGACCGCAAGCGCGACGGCGGTATGCGGATCGACGAGGAACCCGCATTCGCGCCACATCGTGCGGATCGCAGCGCTGGTTTCGCTCTCATCGGCGCGGCCCGCATCGAAATCCTTACGGATATCTGCCAGCACGACATCCGGCAGCACGAAACGCCCCGACTGCGCTAGCGATCCCATCAGCGATCGAACAACTGCGCTGTCACGACCGGATGCCTCAAAAATCAGCCGCTCGAAATTCGATGAGATCTGAATGTCCATCGACGGCGACGCCGTCGCGTGAACATCGCGCACCTCGTAGATGCCGGTCTTGAGCGTGCGTACCAGAATATCGTTGACGTTAGCGGCGATGCGGAGCCGCCGCACCGGAAGGCCCATGCGCTTGGCGACATAACCCGCGAAGATATCGCCGAAGTTTCCAGTCGGCACCGTGAAGTCCACCTCGCGCGCGGGCGCGCCGAGTGCCACGGCGGATGTGAAATAATAAACCACCTGCGCGACGATGCGCGCCCAGTTGATCGAGTTCACGCCTGAGAGCGAGACCGTGTCACGAAATTTGTGATTGTTGAACAGGCCTTTGACGAGTCCCTGGCAGTCGTCGAAATGACCTTTGATGGCGAGCGCATGGACGTTCGCAGCACCTGACGTCGTCATCATTCGCCGCTGCACATCGGAGATGCGGCCGTCTGGAAACAGCACGATCAGGTCGACATTGTCGCGACTGGCGAACGCATCGACGGCAGCGCCGCCGGTGTCACCGGAAGTGGCAACGACGATGGTCGTCCGCTGATTGCGCTTGGCGAGGACGCGATCCATCAGCCGCGCCAGCAGTTGCATCGCAACGTCCTTGAACGCGAGCGTCGGCCCGTGAGACAGCTCGAGCACGAATTGATGCGGACTAATCTGGTTGAGCGGCACGACGGCTGGATGGCGGAATGACGCGTAGGCTTCCGCCGCCATGCGACCGAGATCGGCGTCGGAAATTTCGCCGGCGACGAACGGGCGGATCACGTTGACGGCCACTTCCCAATAGGGCCGCCCGAAAAATCCCGCGATCGTCTTTGGATCGAGCTGCGGCCAGACTTCAGGCAAGTAAAGTCCGCCGTCGCGGGCGAGCCCGGTCAGCATGACATCGCAGAAGCCGAGTTTGGGCGCTTCGCCCCGGGTCGATATATAGACGGTCAAATCGTCCTCCAAAGACTTACGTCCTGATAAGCCTTTGATAAATATGGATGATCGACTTCACCTCGGATGAAATCGAGCAGCACCATATCGGCTGCGCACTGCGCTCACAAGAACCCAGAACTTCGCATGGAGGATGCTATTTTGGCTGCCGCTGGCCGGAAATCCAGAAGCCGAAAGTGGCCGCCACTGCCAGTGCCAGTCCGAACCAGGTTATCGCGTATTGCAGATGATCGTCTTTCAGATGGAACTGAAGCGGACCGGGTTTTGGCAGCCCGGACGTCGGAGATGGCGTCTCCAAGTCGATATAAAACGGCGCGACATCGCCCCAATCATACGCCTTCGCCATCGCCAGATGATCGCGCAAGAACCAAAGGCGCTTTGCGGTCTCTTCATGCGCGGTGAACCATCCGGCCTTTTCTGGAAAACGAATATAGCCGGTGAGCACGACCGGCTCGCGAGACACTTCCGTTTTCACCGCGCCTCGATTCGGCACGAAACCACGATTGACGACGACGATATCACCATTCGGAAGCCGTGCCGGCGCGAAAACAAAATCACCGAGACCGGAAATGTCGGTGCGCAATGCCGAGCCCGCACTATAGACATCCGCGTTCTGCATCGGGACGAAAGCACCGAGAAACTTGACGCGCGTAAATTCATCGCGTGCTGGATTGAGAGACGCCCATTGCGATTTCGGCCGCAGCGCGACGGGCGCCGCGGCAAGCCGCTCGGTCAGCGCAGCAATCAATGCCCGCTTCTCGTCCTTACGATGCAATTGCCAAAAGCCCAAGCCGATCAGCACCGACACCATCACGAGCGCGATCACCGCGAGGCCGAAGGCGCTTCGTGACGGTGGTGCCGCTAGTTTCTCGGCACGCGTCATTCGGGATTGCGCGGGGCCAGCTGGCCTTCTGCCGCCTTGTGATGAAATTGCAAAGCGATCAGCAGCGATTTCATCGCGCGCAGTGGCCACAATGTCGTGGCGAGAATGAGCGGAATCCACAACGCCGCATGAACCCAGAATGGCGGCTGATATTTGACTTCAACGATCAGCGCTGACCCCACGACGATGAAGCCGGCAATCATGATGATGAAAATTGCCGGCCCATCTCCGGCGTCGATGAAACCATAATCCAGCCCGCAGGATTCGCATCGCGTGCGCAATTTGAGAAACCCGTCATAGAGTTTGCCTTCGCCGCAGCGCGGGCAGCGGCAGCCGACCCCCGCGACGAACGGAGATACCGTGGTCTCGACCATTGGATGTTCGACAGATTCAGGCATTGCGGCTGCGGTTATCCCAAAGAAATG
>JBBRGE010000191.1:0-5136 GCA_038241045.1 Hyphomicrobiales bacterium
AATCTCGAAGAGCGCGATGTTCTGTTCATCGACGAAATTCACCGGCTCAATCCGGCAGTAGAGGAAGTGATATATCCCGCGATGGAGGATTTCCAGCTCGATCAGATTATCGGCGAGGGGCCGGCGGCACGCTCTGTGAAAATCGACTTGGCGAAATTCACGCTTGTTGGCGCCACGACGCGCGCAGGGCTTTTGACCAATCCGTTGCGGGATCGTTTCGGAATCCCTGTGCGATTGAACTTCTACACCGAAGGCGAGTTGGAGAAAATCGTCACGCGCGGCGCGCGCGTTCTTAACATCGGCATCACGCCGGATGGTTCTAACGAAATTGCAAAACGCGCAAGAGGAACGCCGCGTATCGCTGGACGGCTTCTGCGCCGTGTGCGCGACTTTGCATCGGCTGCCGACGCAAACGCGATCGATCGCAAGATTGCCGACAATGCACTCGGCGCGCTTGAAGTCGACAAAGCCGGTCTCGACGCGATGGATCGGCGCTATCTGATGACCATCGCGATGAACTATGGCGGTGGCCCAGTGGGCGTGGAAACGCTTGCGGCTGCGTTGTCCGAGCCGCGAGACGCCATTGAGGACATCATCGAGCCGTTTCTGATCCAGTGCGGCTATCTGCAGCGCACGCCGCGCGGGCGGTTGTTGACCGGGCATGCCTTCAAGCATCTCGGTCTCGCCGAGCCATCGCGCGATCCGGCGCAGTTCGGAATGTTCGGATCGGATGATGAATAATTCACTCGATGGCGCCATCGCCGGTGGCCGCCATGTCATGCAGGTGCGGGTCTATTACGAGGACACCGATTTCACCGGTATCGTCTATCACGCCAATTATCTTCGTTTCATGGAGCGCGGCCGCACCAATTATCTGCGGCTTCTTGGCGCCGATCAGCATGCGCTTTTTGCAGAAGCCCAGAGCGAGGCGCCGGGATTTTCCTTCGTTGTTCGCGCCATGCAGCTCGATTATCTCAAGCCCGCGCGGATGGACGATATCCTGACGATCGTGACATTGCCGCACGACATCAAAGGGGCGTCGATTACGCTTCATCAGGAAGTCCGCAGGGGTGACGATCTGCTCGTCGAAGCGAAGGTGAAGGTTGCCTTCGTCTCTAGCGGGCGTGCCCGCCCGATTCCGAAAGCGTTGCGGACCGCAATGTCCGCGGATCGCGCGCAGCATTGACTTGGCGATAAGTGTTGGCCCTAGCGACATCGTCGCTTCTCATGTAATGCTCATTTACATAATGCCCGAAAAGAACCGCACATGAGTTGGCGAAAGGAACACCGTCGTCGTGAAGGCGGTTACCATCACGGCAATCTGAAGGAGGCGCTGGTTCAGGCAGCACTCGGTCTCATTGCCGAGAAAGGTCCGGGCGGCTTCACCTTCGCAGAGGCGGCGCGCTCTGCCGGCGTCAGTCCCGCCGCGCCCTATCGGCATTTCCGCGATCGTGACGAGTTGATCGCCAGCATCGCGCAGCAAGGTTTTGAACAATTCGAAGCGCAACTCAGCGCGGCCTGGGATGATGGGCGGCCCGATACACCGTCTGCGTTTCAGCGTGTGGGCAAGGCCTACCTCGCTTTTGCGCGGGACAATGCCGCTTATTACTCAGCAATGTTCGAATCCGGCATTCCGCTGGAGACAAATCCTGGTTTGCTGCTTGCCGGTGAACGGGCCTTTTCGGTTATTCGCGCTGCGTCCGAGCGGCTTGCAGGAATGGCCCCTCCGGGCATTCCTCGGCCCCCTGCGTTGATGATGGCGCTGCACATCTGGTCGATGTCGCATGGCATTGCCTCCTTGTTTGGACGCGGCGACGCGGCACGACGCAAGTTGCCGATGGCACCCGAGGAACTTCTGGAGGCGGGTGTGCTGATCTATCTGAAAGGTCTCGGATTTCCGACCGATCACCGCCCCGCAGAGCACGCCCCGTCGAGCAAAAAATAAATTCTGGCGACCGCTCGCCGATCGGCTTGACAAAATCCCGGCATGTTCTACTTATGTAAATGTTATTTACATTAACAACGGCGCAGTGCCGTTAGGGAGAGGCTTATGGCCAGTACCTCAGACTCGAACACAGCACGCTTGGATAAATGGGGCCGCCCCGATTGGGCGGGACCGCGTTCGGATAATTTCGAGCAGGGCCACTACGGATGGCGTCCGGGATGGCATCCCGGAATGATCCTCGTGATGGTCGCCGGCTTCATCGTCTGGTGGCCGCTCGGACTTGCCGCTCTCGCATACACAATCTGGAGCAGAAAAATGGGTTGCTACGATCACTCCGGCCGTTGGGCCAACAAGATGGAACGCATGCAGTATAAAATGGAGCGGATGCGCAGCCGCATGGAGGGCCGCGGTTTCTACGCGCCTTCGAGCGGTAACCGCGCCTTCGACGACTACCGCATGGAAACGCTGCAACGCCTCGAAGCCGAGCAGTCGGAGTTCAAGGACTTCCTCGACCGGCTGCGTCACGCCAAGGACAAGCAGGAGTTCGACGAGTTCATGGCACAGCACAAGCAGCGTCCTACGCCACCGAACGACCAGCCGCAGGGCTGAGCGCCGGAACCAGCGATCAGAATAAACTGAGCCGCCCGCCTTTCGATCAGGCGGGCGGTTTTGTTTTCGCTGGGGTCTCCAGCCTTCCAATGGCAAGTTTGGTAACTTCCCCTTAACCATGATTAGCGTTTGGTTATAAGGACAAACGGCGCTCACAGCCCTCGTTTTGACACGTTGGCACGGGATTTAGAGATCGGCCTTGGGACAGGCCATCCCATGCGACATGAGATCGGAACCGGGCGATCGACAGCGTCGGCTTTTGTGCTGCGGCGGTGTCTCGTCTGAGGATCATTCATGCATAAATTTTCAAGGATAATTGCATTGAGAGGATACCGACCATGAATCCAGCCGACGTGGCGCAGTCCGCCTTGCCGCTGGCCTCTGCGGACGTGTCGTTGGTCTCGCTATTCCTTCAGGCCCATCTCGTCGTGAAGACCGTAATGCTCGGGCTTCTGGCTTGCTCGGTCTGGGTCTGGGCCATCGCCATCGACAAGGTATTTCTCTACGCGCGGACCAAGAAAGCGATGGATCGTTTCGAGCAGGCGTTCTGGTCCGGCCAGTCCATCGACGAATTGTACCGGACGCTCGCCGCCAAGCCGACGCATTCCATGGCGGCGCTGTTTGTGGCCGCGATGCGTGAATGGAAGCGCTCGTTCGAGAGCCAGTCGCGTTCATTCGCGGGGCTGCAAATGCGGATCGACAAGGTGATGAGCGTTTCGATTGCGCGCGAGATCGAGCGCTTGGACCGCCGTCTTCTGGTCTTGGCGACCGTTGGATCGGCGAGCCCATTCGTCGGTCTGTTCGGAACCGTCTGGGGCATCATGTCGAGCTTCCAGTCGATTGCCGCATCCAAGAACACGTCGCTGGCTGTCGTTGCCCCTGGCATCGCGGAAGCGCTTTTTGCGACCGCCATTGGCCTTATCGCCGCAATTCCCGCCACTATTTTCTACAATAAGTTAACGTCCGAAGTGAACCGTCAGGCCCAGCGGCTGGAGGGTTTCGCGGATGAATTTTCAGCGATTCTGTCGCGCCAGATCGATGAACGGTCTTGAGAGGTAGTGAAGTGAGTGTAGACGCCGTTGGCGAAAAATTAGGGTCCCTGACATGGGCATGAATATCGGCGGCGGTTCCAGCGGCGGCGGACGGCGTCACTATCGCCGCGCCAATGTGATGGCTGAAATCAACGTCACGCCGATGGTGGACGTGATGCTGGTGCTGCTCATCATCTTCATGGTGTCGGCACCGCTGCTGACGGTCGGCGTGCCGCTCGATCTACCTCAGACGGCGGCAAAAAGTCTCGATCAGGATAAGGAACCGCTCACTGTCTCGGTGCAGCTCACCGGTAAGGTGTTTCTCAACAATACCGAAATTCCAATGGACGAGCTGGTGGCAAAATTGAAGGCGGTCACCGATGCGCGTGGCGGCGCGGACGAGCGGATTTTCGTGCGCGGCGACACCAAGGTTGATTACGGCACGGTGATGCGCGTGATGGGGCGTCTGTCGGCGGCGGGTTTCAAGCGCGTGGCTCTCGTGACCGAGGTCGAACAGGGAACCTGATCGTGAAGATCGACAAGACACTCGCAGCGTCTGTCGCCCTGCACGTCGTCGTGATCGGCTGGGGTCTGGTCTCGTTCTCGACCAAGGCGTTCGAGACGACGCCGGAAGAGTCTCTCCCAGTGGATATCATTTCCGCCGATCAATTCGCGAAAGTCACCGCCGGCATGAAGAGCGGCAAGAAGGAAAATCCGAAGCCATTGGTTGAGAAGATTGCGGAAGCCAAGCCGGTCGACGACGCTGTCGGGAAGATCACCGAAAAACCGCCAGTCGTGACGGATGCCGCGCCGCCGCCTCCGCCCAAGCCCGTGGAAAAGCCCGTCGAGAAAAAACCCGAACCGCCGAAGCCAGTTGCGGAAGACAAGCCGAAGGATGAACCGAAACCGGCTGAAAAGCAGGAGCAGCCGAAGGTCGATCCGATTGCCGAGGCCTTGAAAAAAGACGAAAGCAAAAAACCGCCACCGCCCAAGCCGGAGGCCAAAGCTACGCCGCCGCAACCTCCGAAGCCGAAGCAGGAACGGGTGTTCGACGCCACCAAAATGGCTGCGCTTCTCGACAAACGCGATCCGTCGCGCGCGGCGATTACCGGCGAGACGATCAATGCAAATGCTGCGCTTGGAACGGCGAAAGGTAGAGCTGCCGACAATTCGGCAACATGGGGCGCGCTGTTTAAGTCGCAGGTCGAGCGGTGCTGGAAAAAGCCTTATGGCGGTATCGAGGCACAACAAATCGAAAGCAGTTTTACAGTCAAGTTGAAGCGCGACGGCACACTCGAGGCAATGCCGGTACCGCTACCCGGAAGTTCGAGTCAATATTTTCGCGTCTATCAGGAAAGCGCGTTTCGCGCGATCGTCGAATGCGCGCCCTATAAACTGCCCGCGGCCTATTTCGACGAGTGGAAATTCTTCGAACCGGTCTTCACTGAAAAATTTTCGTGAACGGGTCCAGCGGCGAAGTCGCCAGAATGAAGTTTACATGACCATGTACGACGACAGCGAATTGAAGGACATGAATTCGAAAACAGGTTT
>JBBRGE010000192.1:0-5124 GCA_038241045.1 Hyphomicrobiales bacterium
CGTTCGCGGATGGCGGCGATTTGCACTCGCGTTGCAGGCGATCCTTTATCATGAGCTGATGCTGATCGCGTGCGGCGTGGCCATCGCGTTGCTGACGTGGTCGGGCGTAAACCAGGTTGGCCTGTGGACGTTCACGGCACTCTGGGTGCTGCGCCAGAGCGCGAAGATCAATCTTTTCCTCGGCGTTCCGGTGACGAACGATGAGTTGATGCCGCATCAGGTCCGCTTTCTGAAATCCTTTTTCGCGCGAAAATCCGTCAGTGCATTCTTTCCGTTGTCGGTCACGCTGGCGACGGCTGCCCTTGTCATCATGATCCAGCGCCTCGTCGAAGTTGCCGCCACACCCTTCGATATAGCGGGCCTCACGCTGGTATCGACGCTGTTCGCGCTCGGCATCCTCGAACACTGGTTCATGCTGTTGCCGCTGCCCGCAATCACGCTCTGGGGCTGGGGCATCAAGCATGCGGCGCCGGATTCCAAAGAATTGGAAATTGCGGCCGATGGCGCGGTCGCGAAGGCGGAGGCGCACGCGACTATTCCCGATCTCAAGCCATCGCCGCCGACGGCGCTCGACGGCAAGCTGTTTCAGCCGAAGGCGGTTGCCTTTTCGGTCGTGCGAAGCGATTCCGTTGTGCCGCAAGCGCAACAGCAACAGATGTGCGCGCGTGAACGGCTCGAAGATCAGTTTCGACAGGCATTTCTCGAACAGCACGCGCGGACCGATATGGGGACGGCGAGGCGAAATATCGGCATGGAGCCGGCTGCAAAGATTAATGGGAGGACGTCATGAACTACGAAGCTTATTTCCGGCGGCAGCTCGAAAGTCTCCATCGTGAGGGGCGCTATCGCGTGTTTGCCGATCTGGAAAGAAAGGCCGGCGACTTCCCCCGCGCCAAGCATCACTGCAAGACCGGTGCCGGCGAGGTGACGGTGTGGTGTTCGAACGATTATCTCGGAATGGGTCAGCATCCGGCTGTGCTGGCGTCGATGCATGAGGCGCTCGACAGTTGCGGCGCGGGTGCGGGCGGCACGAGAAACATCGCCGGCACAAATCATTTTCATGTCCTGCTTGAGCAGGAACTGGCCGACCTTCATGGCAAGGAATCGGCATTACTATTCACGTCGGGCTACGTCTCCAACATGGCGTCGCTGAGTACGCTCGCATCGCGGATGCCGGGCTGCACGATTCTGTCGGACGAATTGAACCATGCCTCGATGATCGAGGGCATCCGGCACAGCCGCGTTGAAACGCGGGTCTTTGCGCATAACGACCCGCGCGATCTCGAACGCAAGCTTGCGGATCTCGATCCGCATGCGCCCAAACTCGTCGCCTTCGAGTCGGTCTATTCGATGGACGGCGATATTTCGCCCATTGCCGAGATTTGCGACGTCGCCGATGCCCACAACGCGATGACGTATCTCGATGAAGTTCACGGCGTCGGCCTTTATGGACCGCGCGGCGGTGGCATCGCGGATCGCGACGGCCTCAGCCACAGGCTGACCGTGATCGAAGGCACGCTGGCAAAGGCGTTCGGCGTGATCGGCGGCTATGTTGCGGCATCCTCGACGATCTGCGATTTCATCCGCAGTTTTGCGTCGGGATTTATTTTCACCACATCGCTGCCGCCTGCGGTTGCAGCCGGCGCGCTCACCAGCATTCGTCATCTCAAGGCCAGTTCAGTCGAGCGCGAACGGCATCAGGATCGGGTGGCGATGCTGCGCTCGCGTCTGGACCAGGCCGGTGTCGCCCACTTACGCAATCCGAGCCATATCGTGCCGGTGATGGTGTGCGATCCGGTGTTGTGCAAGCAGATCAGCGATGTGCTGATCGAGCGCTACGGCATCTATGTGCAGCCGATCAACTATCCGACCGTTCCGCGCGGCACCGAGCGTCTGCGTATCACGCCCTCGCCGCATCACACCGATGCGGACATCGACCATCTGGTCAATGCGCTTGCCGAAATCTGGGCCGAGGTCGGGCTCGCCAAAGCGGCGTAAGGACTTCGTGAGGCGTCGAGAAGGCGCGTTTATTTCGCGCGCGCAGGCGACCTTGTGAGCCTGATGCGCCCGTGCGTGCGGGGCAGGAATTTGGCGCCCTGCGCGCTGAGAAACTCCAGCATCGCCTGTGCCGGTGGCAACAGCACCTTGTCCTTGCGCCGCAAGACGAACCATTGCCGCACGATCGGCAATCCCGCGACGTCGAGGATCGTGAGCCTGCGCTCGTCGAGATCGGTCGCAACCGTGTGAGCGGAAATAAATGCAATCCCGAGACCGGCGATTACCGCCTGCTTAATGGTTTCGTTGCTGCTCATTTCCATGCCGATGGTGGGCCGCAATCCGGCCTGCTCGAACAACTGCTCCATCAGGCTGCGCGTGCCTGAACCGGGTTCGCGCGTCAGGAATGTTTCGCCGGCCAGGTCGCCGAGGCTCATGGCGTGTTTGCGCGCCAGACGATGAGTCGTTGGCGCGATAATAACGTGCGGGTGATCGCCGATCAGGCGAACGTCCATGTCGATGTCCACTGGCGGGCGGCCCATGATGGCAAAATCGATTTCGTAGCCGCGCAACGCGTCGCCGATTTCCTCGCGGTTGCCGATGAACAGCGAAATATCGACCTTCGGGTGCAATCTTGAAAAGCCCGAGATCGCATATGGCACGAAGTATTTGGCGGTGCTGACCGCGCCGATGGCAATGCGGCCGGCGGTTTTTCCCGTTATCGTCTCCAGCGAGGTTTCGCACGCGGCCATCGCGGCCTCGATGCGCTCGCTCAGCAGCAGCACTTCTTTCCCGGCGTCGGTGAGCCGCATGCCATCGCCGGTGCGCTGGATCAGCGGCAGCCCCGCGAGGTTCTGCAGATTTCGCAATTGAAGCGTGACGGCGGGCTGCGTCAGATGAAGCTGTTTGGCTGCGGCCGTCACCGAGCCGTTTTTTTGGACTGCGGCCAGCGCCCGCAACTGCCGGACGGTCAATTCCCGCGCAAAATGACCTGCCATCATGTTCCCACATTATAAGAAAAACTTTGTCGAAGCCAAAGATAACAAAATTTTACTAATTCGGCAATCTGCGCGTTGATGGAGTGCGGATTGCCCGTTCGGCGGCGCGCAGGGAACAGCCCCGAAGAGGGCGGCGGGAGATGGCCATGGACGGACGCGCGACCTTGCGTTCGCATCTGCAAGAATCAGCCTCGTCGTCGGTTCACGGTCCGGCTATTGCCGCCGTGATCGAAGCCATTGCGGCTGCGTCGATCGATCTCGCAGGCCTGATTGCGGACGGGCCGCTGGTCGGCATTACAGGCGAGGGCGGGGCTCGCAATGCCGACGGCGATCAGCAGAAAGACATCGATATTGCCGCCGACGACATGATGCGCGCCGCGCTTCACAAAGCGCCCGTGGCAGCCATTCTGTCCGAAGAACAACCGATGCCGGAATTTCTCGATCCCAAAGCGCCGCTTTGCGTCGCAATGGATCCGCTCGACGGCTCGGCCAATCTTGAGAACAACATTTCGGTCGGAACGATCTTTTCGATTCGCCCGCGCGCTGCCGATGTGATGGCGACGTTCTTTGAACCTGGCACCGCGCAATGCGCTGCCGGATTCGTCGTCTACGGTCCGCAGACCACGCTCGTGCTCGCGGTCAACAACTCCGTCGATATCTTCATTCTCAATCGCCACACCAAGGAATTCCTGCTGGTGAAGTCCGGCGTGCAGATCGCTCCCGACACGCCGGAGTTTGCCATCAATGCCTCGAACAAGCGGCACTGGCACGGACCCGTGCGCGCCTATATCGACGATTGTCTGGCCGGCACCAACGGCGATCGCGGCGCGGATTTCAACATGCGCTGGATCGGATCGCTGGTCGCCGAAGCGCTTCGTATCCTCGGCCATGGCGGCGTGTTTCTCTATCCGGCGGATGCGCGTCCGGGATATCGCGAAGGCCGGCTGCGGCTACTTTACGAAGCGCATCCGATGGCGCTCATCATGGAATGGGCGGGCGGCAAGGCGACGTCAGGCCGTCACCGCATTCTCGAATTGTCCGCCAAGCTCATGCATCAGCGCGTTCCGCTCATCATGGGTTCCGCCGATTGCGTCAGCGATGTCGCGGCGATCTACGAGGGCATCGAGCCGATGTTTGAGACCAGTGACGCGCCGCTGTTTGCGCGTCGCGGCCTGTTCCGCTGAGGCCGCGCCATGTCGAGAAAACATCCCATCATTTCGATCACGGGTTCATCGGGCGCAGGCACGACATCCGTTAAGCGAACCTTCGAGCAGATATTCCGCCGCGAGAACGTCGAGGCGGCCTACATCGAAGGCGACGCCTTTCATCGCTATAACCGCATCGATATGCGCACGCGCATGACCGAGGAGGCCGAGCGCGGCAACAAGCATTTCAGCCATTTCAGTCCTGAGACGAATCTCTTCGAGGAGCTTGAGAAAACGTTCCGTGACTACAGCGAAGTCGGCACCGGACGCACGCGCCATTACGTTCACGACGACGCTGAGGCAAAATTATACGGCGCGCCGCCCGGCACGTTCACCGAATGGGGAACGCTGCCGTCCGAATCCGATCTTTTGTTCTATGAAGGGCTTCATGGCGCCGTCGTCACCGAGAAGGTCAACGTCGGTCAATACGCCGATCTGAAAATCGGAGTCGTGCCGGTCATCAATTTGGAGTGGATCCAGAAACTCCACCGCGATCGCGATTCGCGCGGCTACACGGCGGAGGATGTCACCAACACCATTTTGCGGCGCATGCCGGATTATGTGAACTACATCTGCCCGCAATTCGCCGAGACCGATATCAACTTCCAGCGCGTGCCGACGGTCGACACGTCGAATCCTTTCATCGCCCGGTGGATACCGACGCCGGACGAATCGATGGTGGTGATCCGGTTCAAAAGTCCGCGCGGCATCGACTTTGCGTATTTGTTGTCGATGATCGATGGCAGCTTCATGTCGCGCGCCAATTCCATCGTGATTCATGGCTCAAAGCTCGACCTGGCGATGCAGCTCATCCTCACGCCGCTCATCCTGCAACTGATGGAACGAAAGAGGCGCACGGTATGACCGCTCGATCCCTGTCTGTGGCTCATCGTCCTGAAGTCGCGCATGCGGAGCTGGCGAATGCG
>JBBRGE010000193.1:0-5120 GCA_038241045.1 Hyphomicrobiales bacterium
GGCCATGCACAGCGGCCGCTTTCCGCTGTCGTCGATGAATTTCAGGATCTCGGCGATGGCCGGGTCCGCGTCTTTCATCGGGCGCACGGCTTCGAGCCGTTCGGCAAAGATGCCGGCTCCGTGAAACAGCCGCTGATAGAAATCGCGGACCAGCTTCAAGCGGCTGTGCGTAAATCCCCGGCGGCGCATGCCGACGACATTCAATCCTTCGAGATGCGCGAACTGACCGGTCACCATTCCATAAGGAATGACGTCGTGACGCAGACCGGACACGCCAGCAATCATCGACTGCGATCCGATGCGGACGAACTGGTGCATCGCGGACAATCCGCCGAAGAAAACGCGGTCGCCGACGTCGCAATGCCCGCCCATCTGCGCGCCGTTGGCCATGATGACGTCGTTGCCGACCTGACAATCATGCGCGACGTGGCTATAGGCCATGAAGTATCCGCGCGCGCCGACACGCGTGATGCCGCCGCCGCCGACCGTGCCGGCATTGATGGAGACCATTTCGCGGAAGGTGCAGCCCTCGCCGAGTTCGAGCTTGGTCAACTCACCGCGATGCCCGATGGATTGCGGCGGCGTGCCCAATGAGACGAAGGGATACATCGTGCAATTGGCGCCGATGGTTGTATCTCCGGCGAGGTTGACGTGCGACAGCAGCTTGCAGCCGGCGCCGATTTTGACATGCGCACCGACGATGCAATACGGGCCGATGACAACGTCATCGCCAATCGTCGCGCCATCTTCAATTCGTGCTGTCGGATCGATTTTGCTCATGACCGGCTCGTCAATCCGCCAGCATTGCGCCGACATCGGCCTCGGCTACGACCTCGCCGTTGACAATGGCATCGCCGTGAAACCACCACATCTCCTTGCGCCGTGTCTTGAGAGTCATGTGGTAGCGGATGATGTCGCCTGGGCCTGCGGGTTTGCGAAACTTGCACTTGTCGATGGTCACAAAATATACCGCCGTTGGCTTATCGACAGCCATCGACTTGATGCCGATGACGCCGGCCGTTTGTGCCATCGCCTCGATCATCAGAACGCCGGGATAAATCGGCCGGTCCGGAAAATGTCCGGCGAATTGCGGCTCGTTGATGGTGACGTTCTTGATGCCGATGCCGCTGAAATCTTCTCTGATTTCGATCACGCGGTCGATCAGCAAAAACGGATAACGATGCGGCAGCGTCTTCATGATGCCCGCAATGTCGATGGTTTCGATCGTGATCGGCGACTTGGTCTCGTTCATGTCTTCCCCTCATCGCCGCTCGACGATGGTCCTGATTTCGATTTCGCGCCGCTCTCGCGTCCCAGACGCTCCACGGCGAAAACTTCGCGAAAGAACGTCTTGATCGGCTTGGCCGGAGACCCGCCCCAAATCGCACCCGGCGGCACGTCGCCCACGACGCTCGACCGCGCCGCGATTTTCGCGTCTTCGCCGATCGTGGCGTGATCGCTGACGCCGGTGCGAGCGCCGAGGACGACGCCGTCGCGGAGAGTCGAGCTGCCCGCGATACCGCATTGACTGACGACGATGCAATGCCGGCCGATGTTGACGTTGTGGCCGATCTGGACGAGGTTGTCGATCTTGCTGCCCTCGCCGATGATCGTATCGTTGAGTGCGCCGCGATCAATGGTCGTCCCGGCACCGATCTCCACCGCATTCTGGATAACCACGCGTCCGGCTTGCGGAATTTTCAAATGGCCCTTGGTGCCGGGGAGATAGCCGAAACCGTCCTGTCCGATCCGGCAGCCCGGGTGAATGATGACATCGTTGCCGATCAGCGCGAACTGAACGGAAGCACCGGCACCGATACTGCAATCGCGCCCGATGCGAACGTTGGCGCCGATCACCGCATTGGCGCCGATGATAGTGCCAGATCCGATTTCCGTGTTCGGCCCAATCACGGCCAAGGGATCGACGATCACGCCGTCTTCAAGCTCCGCACTCGGATGGATCACCGCCGACGGCGCGATGCCGGGCGATTCATAGGATGACAAGGGCCGCAGCGACTCCTTTTGGAATTCACGCAGCACGGTGACAAACGCGCGATATGGCTCTTTGACCAACAGCACCGCGACGTAAGACGGCACGCTGGCCGCGAGTTTTTCATTCACCAGACATGCGCCCGCGTGGCTGGCCTGCAGCGACGGCAGATATTTGCGGTGTTCGCAAAACGCCAGTTGGGCCGGACCCGCACGATCGAGCGCAGCAGCGCCTCTGATGACGTAGGAAGCGCGTGACGGGTCGGTCAATGCCGCGCCGGTGAGCGCTGCAAGCTCGCCCAGCGTCATCGCGGGAGACGTCTTAAAGAAGGTCGGCTGCGACATGCCACCCGCCACAGTCAGGCGAGTGCACAGTTCCGCAATCCGGATTGCCGCTCGCTGACGATAAATATCCGATGGAAATCGGTTGAAGGCATCCCGGCCCATCGGCCGGAATGCAAACTGTGTGGAGACTCAGAATGAAGTACCGCCGCCGAACCGGAATTCCTGAACGCGGTCATACGGGCCCTGGGTGAGCGGAATTGCGTAGTCGAAGCGCAACGGACCGAAAGGCGACGTCCAGATGATGCCTGCACCGACCGAGGTGCGGATCAAGCCATTATCGGCACCAGCCTGCAGACACTGAGCCTGGATCGCAGTCAAGCTGCCCGGCGACGCGCAAGCAGGGTTACGGATGAATAGCGGATTCGGAGAATCCCCGCCCCGATAGCCGCTGACGGCGCCCGCGTCTGCGTAGACCGCGCCCTTCAGGCCAATTTCCTTCGGCAAGAACCAGAACGGCACCTGTGCTTCGACAGACGCACCCCAATAATGTGTACCGCCCAATGCATCGTTGTAAGTGCCCGGCGTGATGTCACGCGGCCCGATTCCCGATGGCGCAAAACCACGAACGAGGTTCGGTCCCATCTGGAAGTGGTCGAGCATGCGGATGCCGCTGCCGACATCCGTGATAACGCCGCCCTGAAGATGCAACACACCCACGATGTCGCTCACGATCGGCGTGTAGAGCTTCGCATCGCTGATCGTCTTCAGGTAGCTGACGTTTCCGCCGACGCCTGCGTAATCCTGGCTAAGGCTTGCGAGGATGCCGGATGTCGGCGCCTTGTTGTTGTCGAGCGTGTTGTAGGCCAGCGTATAGCCGAGCGCCGAAGTCGTCACAGGGCCGCCGAGCAGTTCACGCTTGACCGCGACCGATGCTTCGCCGTCGGAGAAGCAGTTGTTGATTGCGGTAAATCCACCGCCGTTACCAGTCGCGACATAGGCCGGCGTCGGGTAAAATCCCGCGCCTGCGACGTTATTGCAATTCTGCAAGTTGAACGGCAGCGTGATCTGCGTCTGCGAAATCGAATAACGCAGCTGCAGGCTCAGATCTTCACGCAATTGGAAGCCGAGCCGCGGGCTAAATCCGATGGTCTTGCTGTCGTATGACACGTAGCTCGATGCGGACTGCTGGCGCTGGTAGAAGTCGAGACCAAGTGCCACGCGGTAGCCGAGCAAATAGGGTTCGACGAACGACAGCGAATAGCCCTTGGTGCGCTGGCCGTACTGAACCGCAGCCTTGCCGAACCAGCCGCGGCCCAAAAGATTGCGTTCCGAAATGCTGACTTCGCTGAGGAAACCATCGACCGTCGAGTAACCGCCCGAGATCGAGAAGTCGCCGGTCGATTTTTCTTCCAGATCGACGTTCAGCACGACGCGATCCGCTGACGAACCGGGTTCGGAATTGATCTTCACGGTCTTGAAGAAATCGAGGTTCTTCAGCCGCCGCTCGGCGCGATCAACCAGCGCGCGGTTGTAAGCGTCGCCTTCGGAGATATCGAACTCGCGGCGAATGACGTAGTCGCGCGTGCGGGTGTTGCCGCGGACGTTAATGCGCTCGATATAGACGCGCGGGCCTTCATCGATGGCGAATACGATCGAGACGGTATGGGCGTCATAGTTTTTGTCGCCCTGCGGCTTGACGCTCGCGAACGCGAAGCCACGGCGCGATGCCTCGATCGACATTTCCTCGACCGATTTTTCGAGCGCTTCGGCATTGTAAATCGATCCGACGCTGACGCGCGACAGGCTTCGGAAAGCTTCGCCGTTCAGGTTTGCAATCGACGATCTGAAATCGACCGAAGCAACCCGGTATTGCTGGCCTTCCTCGATCTTGAAGGTGACGCGAAAGCCGGTGACCGATGGATCGTATTCGGTCAGGGCCGCGATCACCTGGACGTCGGCATAACCGTTCTTGAGATAGAAACGGCGGATGATATCGCGGTCGGCTTCTATGCGGTCCGGATCGTAGATGTCGTTCGACGACAGGAAGCTCAGGATGCTCGACTCGCGGGTCTTGATGACATCCCGCAGACGATAGGCCGAGAACGCGTTGTTGCCGAGAAACTCGATCGACTTGATGCCGGTCTTGGCGCCTTCGCTGACCTCAAAGACCAGATCGACGCGATTGTTCGGCTGCTCGATGATCTTGGGCTCGATCTTGACGTCAAAGCGGCCCTGGCGGCGATAGATTTCGGTGATGCGCTGGGTGTCGGATTGCACGACAGAACGCGATAGCGTGCCGCGCGCCTTGGATTGAATTTCGGCGGTCAACTGATCGTCCTTGACCTTCTTGTTGCCCTCGAAGGCAACGCGCCCGATCACCGGATTTTCAACCACCACGACAACGAGTCGGGCACCCACTCGATTGATTTTGACGTCCTGGAAAAGACCCGTCTCGACCAGGCCCTTGAGGCCGTCGTCGATGCGCGCTGCGTCGAGCTGGCCGTTCGGCCCGGGCTTGAAATACGAGCGGATAGTGTCGGATTCAATACGGCGATTGCCTTCGACGCCAATGCTCGCAGCCGTCTGAGCGTGAGCTTGCGTTGAGACGAGCACAGCCGTCGCACCGAACGCGACAGGCAAAGCAACCCAGATAAGGGCAGCGGCGAAGCCACCCCTCAACACTCCTAAACCGAACTTCATGCGCCAGGCGCCCTCGTCGTACTTGCTCCCGACCCGTTTCCGGATCGAAAGAATCCCCAAATGTTGCACCGCTTGTAGCCAATTTTGCCTAGCGGGCAAACGACTCTTAACCCCAAAATTCTAATTTCTTAACAATACGTTGCCGA
>JBBRGE010000194.1:0-5071 GCA_038241045.1 Hyphomicrobiales bacterium
CCTCACGATCTATGTCATAGATGTAGCAGCCGGCGATAAAATCCCCTCAAAAGGCGGCCCCGGCATTACGCGCTCGGATCTGCTGGTCATCAACAAGATCGACCTGGCGCCCTATGTCGGCGCGTCGCTTGAAAAGATGGAAATCGATGCAAAACGAATGCGCGGCGAGCGGCCGTTCGTGATGACCAACCTTAAGGAAAGCGCCGGGCTCGATACGATCATCCGCTTTATCGAAGCCAAGGGCGGGCTCGGGGCGAGGGCGGCGTAGCGCAAAGACGGTTTCCGTCTGACAAATCAAAATTTTAGGAACCCCCGCCGGCTTTGGCCGTTAGTGTTCATGATAAAAGCACGGCCAACAGCGGAGAGGGACTACAGCAGCCTGTTCCTGGGGATGATCCTCACTGGGCTGGTGGCGATTGTGTTCGTGCTGATGATGGCGGTCAGCCAGTCCCGGGCCCGCGATGCGCCGGTGCGGCCCGCGGCTCCTGCTCAAAATTCAGCATTAACGCCAATAGTTTATTTTGCCTGGCGTGGAACGAATTGATCGGGATTAGATTGGTTCCAATTCCCTGTGTTCAGGGCTGAGATCGAATCCGCCTGTCGGGGCACTCTGCGTGGTCATAATTACTTGCATCATTTCGCAACGCCGTCATTCCGCGCGCGGCCTATTTCGATTTTTGTTCGATAACCCTTCCTCCCCGCTGCGTCCCATCGAGTAATCGCGTGTTTCGTCTTAGCCTAATTATTACTCTCATGGCGATCATCGGCGTTCTGGCCTCGGGTCTGGCGGCGCTCAAAATCTATGAACAGGAAGATGCCATTGTACGGAACACCCTTGCGCGAGCCGTGGATTCGCATGCCGCGATCGTGCAGGAGCGCTTGGGCGAACGAGAATTGTTGACCAGGGTCGCCGTGGGGTTGTTTCGAACGCCGTCGAGCGACAAAGCCAATGCCCTCGCGCCGTTGCGATCTTCGATCTACGCCTTCAAGACAGATTTCGTGATTGCAAGCTGGTTGCCGCGAGTTGCACTGAGCGAGCTAAATCAGGTTCAGTCCGATCTGAAGGCTGCGGGATTTCCAAACCCGGCGTTGCGCAATTATAACGATACGCCGCTCGATCAGACGAAGTTGACGCCGCCGGCAATCGTGCTGATGGATGTCGAACCGCAGGACGACGCGACGAAGGTGTTCGTCGGCCGGGTCTTCAACAATTCGCCATTTCTGGCGCCGCTATTTGAGCGCGCGATATCGGATGGCAAGCCGGTTGCGTCCGACCCGTTCAATCTGTTGCGGCCGGACGGTCCGATGGGAATTGTGCTAGCGGCTCCGGTGAAACAGAACAACGACATTGTCGGCTTCATGACGATCTCCTACCGGCTGCTGCCGTTGATGCTTGCCAACGACGAATTGTCCGCCTTTTCGGTTGCTCTGCGCGATCCCCGCGATGCCTCGAACAATTTGAAAGCCGACGACAAGGGTGAAGTGGTCAACACGCCGCTGGTCATGAACAGTGACAATCCGCCGCTGTTGCGCGTCGTCAATTTCGGCGAGCGCGACTGGACGCTGATCTATTTTCCCAAGACGAGTTCAGTCGCTCGTGCTCAGGAAATTGCGATGATCGTACTCGCGATCGGTTTGGCTCTCACCTTCACCCTCTGTGGCCTTTTCTGTTACGTGTCGTACAACAACGTCCGCCTCAGCCGCGAAGTCCAGACCCGCATCGGTTTCGAGCGCCGCCTTACGGCGGTGATCGACGAACTCAATCATCGCGTCAAGAACGTGCTGGCCGTGATCCAGTCGATCGTCACGCGCACCATGCGGCACGGCGCCGATGTCGATGTCGCACGAGAGCTTCTGATCGGGCGAATTTACGCGATGTCGCACGTCATCTCGCTGTTGAGCGAGAGCCAGTGGCAGGGCGTGAAGCTCAAGGGCCTGTTCGAAACCCGCGCCATTCCGCACGGCGAGCGGATCGCACTGAACGGCCCGGACATCACCGTCAGCGCGCGCGCCGCGCAAAGTCTGTCGCTGTTGTTTTTCGAACTCGCGTCACACGCCGACGAAGGCCATTCGCTGGTCGGGAAGCATCCGCATATCGTCGCGCAATGGAGCGTGAGCGGCAAAGAGCCCGATACGATACTCGATTTTCGCTGGGAAGAGTTCAACACCAGCTCGGCGACGCGCCGCGTCGACAGCGAATTCGGTTCGGTGTTGCTCGATCGCGTGGTGCCGGAAGCGCTCGGCGGCACTTCAAAACGCTATTTTAGCGACGTCAGTTACGTTTACGAATTGAGCGCGCCGATGGCGACCGTCGTGGATGAAAACGAAATGGGCCGTACCGGCCGTCTCGGCGCAATGCCGCCGCGCAAGTAGCTGGAACGAAGTTCCCGGCGCGGAATTATCGACCGGACCGTTCGTAACGAACGACATCCCGAGGAAACATTCAATGGGTCGATATCTTTTGTTGTGGCTGCTTGGAATTCCGCTGCCCATCCTGCTTGTGATCTGGGCATTTGGCGGGCTCCACTAAATCAAAATTACAACTGCATCCAAGACACAAAAAAGCGGCCACGAATGGTGGCCGCTTTTCGTTTCATCGATCTCGCGTTAGCCGCCACCGCCGCCGATCACGGCCCGGATCGTATTGTCCGGCCCGAAATCTTCCGCGCCGTCGACATAGAGCATCGAACTCAACTTTGAGCGCGCCCGATTGACGCGGCTCTTGATGGTGCCGACCGCGCATCCGCAGATCGCGGCTGCGTCTTCGTAGGAGAAGCCCGATGCGCCGACCAGAATGAGGGCCTCGCGCTGATCCTGCGGCAACTTCTCAAGCGCCACACGAAACTCCTCGAACTCCAGATGCGCATTTTGCGAGGGTTGAGACTTCAGCGTCTTCGCATAATTGCCCTCCGCATCCTCAACCTCGCGGCGTCGTTTGCGGTAGTCCGAGCGAAAAAGATTGCGCAGAATCGTAAACAGCCACGCCGGCAGATTTGAGCCGGGCTGAAATGAGTCGATATGGGCAAGCGCGCGCAGCAGCGTCTCCTGAACGAGATCGTCCGCCCGGTCGCCATTGCCGCTGAGAGAAATCGCGAACGCGCGCAAGCTCGGCACGGTCGCCAAAATGTCGTCGCGAAGCTGATCTGTAAGGGGCATTAGTCGCTCCCGTCTTTTTTGGTCCCGCCATCCACCTGCGCCGCAGCTGCGGGTGAATCGAGCTGACGGATCAGCTCTGCGAAGCGATCGGGCACGCCCTGGCGCACAACATCGTCGTACATGGCGCGCAGCTGATGCCCGATCCTGGACTGGATTTCGGGATTGAGCCCACCCTGCTTCGGTTTTGCATCTTTCATGGCTTGACCCATTTTTCCCCGGGGGGTATCCCATTGAAATAATTGTTGTTTCTTTGAGGTTGAAGCCTTCCAGCCCCTGCCTATCTAGTGCCTAATGCCTGCCGCAGTGGAAAGTTCCAAAAATCGGGAACTTTTGTCGTTGCGGGGAGTAGATAGTCAGAGTTTGGGAAGCTGCGGATTTGCCACCCTCGAAATACGGGACGGGCGGCCTGAAGGTAAAAAAAGAGCCATTTAAATTGATTGGAGGGGGTATGTCTCGTTCTCAGCTCGTTGCTGAACATTTGCCACTGCTGCGCCGCTACGCACGGGCGCTGACCGGAAACCAGGCGTCAGGCGACGCGTATGTTGCCGCGATGCTAGAGGCTCTCTTGCAGGATCCTGCGCTATTGGAAGACAAGCGCGGCGCACGCACCGGGTTGTTCCGGCTATTCACAAAAATCTGGAATTCAATTTCGGTGAATGACGACGCCGACGCGCCGAACGGACAGGCGGCGTCCGAGCGCAGGCTCTCCAACATCACCCCTCTAGCGCGACAGGCATTCCTGTTGCTGTCCCTTGAAGGCTTCTCCGAGGAAGAAGTAGCCCACATTCTGGACAAGGATGTCGGTGAAGTCCGTGCGCTGACCAATACTGCGGGCCGCGAACTTGCGTCCGAAATCGCAACCGACGTTCTCATCATCGAGGACGAGACGTTCATCGCGATGGACCTTGAAAATCTCGTGAACAATCTCGGCCACAACGTTATCGGCGTAGCCCGTACCCACACCGACGCCATTGCGTTGGCGAAAACAAAGCAGCCTGGACTGATCCTAGCCGATATTCAGCTGGCCGATGGCAGTTCGGGACTTGAGGCAGTCAACGAGCTGCTGAAGACGTTTGAAGTGCCCGTGGTGTTCATTACGGCCTACCCTGAGCGTTTTCTGACCGGCGAGCGTCCGGAACCCGCGTTCCTGATTTCCAAGCCGTTCCAGCCCGCCATGGTGTCGGCGGTCGCCAGTCAGGCGCTGTTCTTCCAGAGGAACTCGCGCAACCGTGCGCCGAAGGCCGCCGCCTCATAAGCTCCGATCTGACGCTCAAACAGAAAAAGCCGGGCTTCAAAAACTGCCCGGCTTTTTTCTTGTTCGGTTGCGAGCAAATTCACGCAAAAAAATGGGTGCAGCCGGCATCACCACAGCTGCACCCACGACCGGTCAATTTAGGGGCAGGGGGAAGACCGGCCGTCATGATGACGCTTGGCGGCCAAACCCGTTCCGGCGTGGTTCGCGATTTTCTAAAGCCGAGTCATAATTTTTAAGGCCAAGTCCTGGCGGCACGGAACGATGACGTTCCCCGCTTGTTATCAGCGCAACGCGGACGGCGAGTTCCGTTCGATTGCAGATCAACCGGTCAGTAGAGGCATCCCATGTCCCACATGGCTTCTGGAGTTCTTGGAACGATTGCAGCCGCGCTAACGCTCGGTGCCGTTCACCTTGAGGTTGCGGCAGGCAATGATTTGCTCGGTCCGGCGCAGCGCGGCGAGGCGAGCTTGACGAGCGCGTCGCCCAACGTCAATCGCGCGGTGAAAGGCGATCGTGAGACGACCGGAAAGGTCGCCGACGGCGTGACAATTTCATACATGGTCCCCGGCTCGACTGGCTCATCGATGGTGATGCGGGTGCCGGTCGGCGAAACAAGCAAATTGAAGCCTTCGCCTGCGACAGCCAAGAACACAACGCGGC